>JBEDUI010000057.1:0-5936 GCA_040414495.1 Mycobacteriales bacterium | reverse complement strand
GTCGCTTCACCACGCCGGAGGAGGTCGCGGCGGCGGTCGCGTTCCTCGCCAGCGACGAAGCCGGCAACATCACCGGTGCCGATATCCGTATCGACGGCGGAATGGTCACTACCTGGCCCTGATTCCGGCTAGTTAGTACGTGCGGCACCGTCCCGAGTGGACACAGTGGACGGCGTCGCGATGCAGCAATAGCGGCGTTGCCGGCGTACCAATTCTCGGTCAGATTTGGGCGGCCCGCGGCACCAGCCGGCCGACGTGCCGGGCCGCCACCACTACGCCGCCCTCGCGGACGAATTCGCCTTGCAGACCCATGAACGGGCCGTCGACGACGAGAAATCGTTCATTGGCCAGCATGCCGACCGGGAATTCCAGTGTCTCCCCCGGACCGTCGTCGTCGGACAGGGTGCCATGAATGACCAATCTGCCGTCGTTAACGACAATCCGTAGCTCAATTCCGTCGGTACGGTAGGTCCCCACGTACGGAGCCAATTCGTCGGGACTGAGATCAAGCGTCTCGGGCAACCGTTCGACCAGCCCCAGTCGCGTCTCCAGAGTCCCGCGCACAATCCGTTCCGCCAACTCCCGGCCAGCCGGGCTGGCGTTCGTCAGAACGACAATCGCACAGTCGCGCTCGGGAATCACGGTCACCGTGGAATGCTGCCCTGAAACGTCGCCGTGGTGCTCGATCAGCCGCACGCCGTCGATTTCGCGGAGCATCCACCCAATCCCGACCCGTACCCCGGGAAACAATTCGTGGTTGGTCGTTGGCACATGCATTTCCCGTAGCCAATGCTCGGAAAGCACCCGGGTGCCATCGGGTGAGCGGCCGTCGCCCAGCTGAAACCGCGCCCAGGTCAGCTGATCGGCGAGGCTGGAAGCGAGTCGGGCGCCGGCCGGTAAATAGCCGCGCGGGTCGCTCCATGGGTGGCACACTGACTCCGCGCCGTGGCCTACCGCGAACGGACGGGTCATAATTTCGTTCAGGGACGTCAACGTCTGGCGTAGCCCGAGCGGATCGAGCACGAGTTGGGCCAGAGCCCGTTCGAAGGTCTCACCGGTCACCTTCTCCACTACGCGACCGGCGAGCACGAACGCGGCATTGTTGTAGGAAGCGCCCGTCCCCGGGGCGAATTGCGGTGGCAGATCGGCGAGCAGCCCCACGGCACGTTCCAGCGCGTCGTCGCCCTCGCCGGTGTCCGTCCACGAATCGCCGCCGTCCCAGCCGGCCGTGTGATTGAGCAAGTGCCCCACGGTCAAGCTGTCGTCCCGTAACCGCAACTCGGGCAGGTAACGACGCACCGGCGACTCGAGCTCCACCCGTCCCTGATCCACCAGAACCATGATCGCCGTCGCGGTGAACGTTTTTGCCGTAGAACCGATCTGGAACAGCGTCGACTCGTCAACCGGCCGGCCATGATCGATACAAGTGATGCCGTACGTGACGATTTCGCGCTCGGTGGCGTGATCGACGCCTACCGCGACGCCGGGAACGCCCAGCTCCTGCGCTGCTTGCGTCACGTCCGCGTCGAGGGTCGGCTGATCTGGCATGCCGGGGACTCTACGGCAGCACCGCTGCCTTTCCGGCGAGCAGTGCGGCAGCCACCGTCGCGACAATGATCGTTGCCAGGCTCAGGCGTAGGCCGAACGTCGCGGCGAGGGTTCCGATGATCGCGGGTGCGATCAGCGCACCACCGCTGTCGCCGAGTTCCATAACGGATACCGCTTCTGCCTCGGTCACGTCGCTCTGGTTGCCGGCGAAGCTGCTGATCGATGGGCCCGCACAGGCCAGCCCGATGCTGAGGACAACGAATCCGACTACTACCGCGGGGAATGTCCCAACGGTCAGGCCGAGGCCAAGGCCCGTGGCGCCCAGAATATTACCCGCGCGAAATACGCGAAGATTTCCTCGCCGTTTTACGAGACGGTCCGCGCCGAGCGCCGCGATGATGCCGGCTATTGCCATCGTGGTGTAGGTTGCCGCACCCGCGGCCTGACTTACGCCGAGCGAATGCGTGGCATAGAAGGACGTCCACAATTCCAGTGTCGTCGTGACGAACTGTGCCAGACCCGCTAACACGGCGACCGCGCATAACTGCCGGGTGAACCGATCCCGCAACCGATTCCGGCCCATCGCCGTGGTGGGCGACGACTCGGCCGGAAGCCACCGTCCGACGACCCCCAGCCCGGCGAGTAGCAGGACCGACGTACCGGCGAATTGTTGATACGCCGGAATACCCGCTGCCGCCGCAATAGTCCCGATCCCGGCACCGGCCAACGTCCCGATACCAAAACAGGCATTGAAGCTGCCCATCAGCGGTCGGCCGTACCAACGCTGTACTCCCAATTGCAGCGCGCCCATCGGAATTCCCAGCAAACAGGAAATACAGAACCAGGAGCACAAACCGAGGACCAGGTCGACGAAATTCGTGGCGCCAGCGAGTATCGGCATCACTACCAGAATTCCCGCTGCACCGATCAACGCCAGCCGCCGTGGTACGACCCGCCCGATCAGGACGACCACGACCACACCCATCGCTACCAGATTCACCCCGGCCCCGATCGTGTTGGCCAATCCCCATCCGGCATCACCCGTACCAACCCGTGCCCGCACATCAGGAATTCGTGCGGCCCACGCGCCATTTGACGTACTCATAACCAACGACAGAAATGCGACGGCAATCCGCGCCCGGCGATGGGCATGCGAATACCTGGCGGGGGTGACGTCCCCGCGACCTTTACGGCACACTCGAACCCGTGCTCCTCACGTCAGGTGGGGGCATGGGCCCTGAGGCGGGCTGAGCTTGCCGGCAAGACCGCCTCAGGGCAACCCAAAGAGCCGGCCGGGCACGCCGCCACCACCGGAGCGCTCGGCGCATCGACGCTAAAGCCGGACGTTAAGTCCCGTCAATCGTCCGCCGAAACGAAAGACTCGGTTGACTCTCACTCGCGACAGGCTTGCAGAATCCCCGTCATGGAGATCGAAACGGATCAGCTGCAGATCGGCGCGTTCGCCGAGTTAGTGGGGTTGTCGGTTCCCCAACTGCGTCGGTACGACCGGTTGCGGCTGTTAGAACCGGCTGGACGGTCCGCCAGCTCTGGCTATCGCTATTACACCCGGGGCCAGAGCGGAGCCGCGCGGGTGATCGCATTACTGCGATCTATGGATATGCCGATCTCGGAGATCCGCCGCATTCTCTCGGGCACAGCCGATTCTGAGCGGCGTTCGATTTTCAAAGATCACCGGAGCCGCCTGGAGGCCCGGCTGGACGAAGTTCGCCGCCTGCTGGAGGCGGTCGACGCACTAGCTGAGGAGGATTCCATGAACACCGAAACCGGCGTATCGAGTTGGCTGCATCTGATGCCGCGCATCCCTGTGACTGACATGGAGCGCTCGCTGACCTATTACCAGGAAGTCCTGGACTTCCACGCGAACTGGCACACGCCAAACGGCAACGCCTTTTGCCTTGCCAGTGGAGCGATCGAGCTGCTGATGTTGACGACCTGGACCGGCGAAGGGGCGCCACCACCGCAGTCGGCTTATGTCTTCGTCGAAGACCCTGACTCGCTCTGCGCCGAGTACCAACAAGCCGGCGCGGACATCGTGCAGACAGTGGACACCCGGCCGTACGGAATGCGTGACTTCACCGTCCGCGACCCTGACGGGAACACATTCACGCTGGGTCGTGGCACCGAGAAACTCCGCGAGTTAGCCGAGCAGTACGGCCTGACGCCCGACACCATCTCCGTAAACCCGGTGCCCGAGCAGTACAAACGCAAGCAGAGCTAGCAGATTGCCGTAGGTAAGAGTGTCGTCTGGGCGGCAATTGCCCTCTCTATCAGGGCGAGCGGCCGCCCGGGTTAGCAACGGAGAGCAAATGGCCCTTTCGCGAGCCCTATTTGGCGAGAGTATGTCTTTTCGTGCATACACAGCTCGCACCTTCCAGCGTCGGGATCGCGTCCGTCATCCTCGCGATAGGTGTCCTCGCGACCGGTTGCGCCATTCATGAGACCGCCGGCGTCGGTACGGCGGCAGTCGCCGCGCCGAGCACACCGGTAAATCTGACGTCGCACGGGGTGAACGAGGCCGGCAAGTCCAGCAGCCAGATTCTCGCCGATGCCAAACGGGTGGCGCTGGCGGCGCGGTCAGTGCACCTGGTGGGCGACCTCGGCGACGGCCGCACTCTCAATTTGATCCTCACCAATGCCGGTGAGACCGCAGGCACCGTAACCGAACCAGGAAAAGGCCCTTTACAGCTCGTGGTGCTCAACCCGGCCACCGTGTACGCCGCGACGAGCAAGACCGGCGGACGGTACGTACGCCTGCCGCAGACCGACGCCGCGCAGATCAGCAAATTGTTCAACATGCGCACCCTGATGACCGGCACGCTGACACCGAACGCCACATCTGCACGGCAGATCGTCAAGACCGGCGTCACCACCCAAGACGGCCAAGACCAGATCGGGCTGAAGGACACCAGCAGCGAGGGCGGGATGCTCTACGTCGCCGACAGTGCGGCAGCCCCGTATCCGCTACGCATAAAGGGCAAGGGCAACCTCGTTTTCAGCGACTGGAACAAAGCGGTGACCGTGAAAGTGCCCAGTGCTTCGATCTGACGCGCGGGGAAAACGTCGGAATAGGGTATCGGTTAGCCGAATATCTCGGATTGATTGTCGAGCAGCCAATTGGCCAATCGTACGGCTGGCCACTGGCTCGCGGTCCACGCTGCGGCATCGGATACGAAATAGCCGGTAGCAGGAAAATAGAGCAACAAAGCGGCCGCATACGGGGCAAGTGCCGATCGTTCAGCGTGCGTGAGTGCGGGTGCGACGCGTTCATACTCGGCGATGAGTTTCGGCAATCGGTCCCAGGCGATCTCTTCAGGCTCAAGCCGCCTCCCATCACGCTGCTGAAATACCTCGTACACAAGAGTGAACGCCAAGTCGTGAATTCGCGGCCGCCGCGCAACAAAGCCAAAATCGAGAAAAGTCGGCGAACCATCCGCCGCGACTCCGACATTGTCGGACGTGACATCACCGTGTACCAAATGGGCTGGCAGGGCGGATGCTGCCGGAAGGCACCGGCGCATGCGGCCTATGAGTCGGTCGGCGGTGTCCGTAACGCGACGTGTTTGAGGATCGTCGCCGAGGCGAGCGCGAGTGAGGCGAATCCCACGTCGAAGACTGCTCGGCGAAGCATGAAAGGCCAGCAGTGGACGGGGAACCGCCACATCGGTCTGGGCGAGCGCCCGATGAAGCTCACCTGTCGCGGCGAACAGCCACTCGTGGCTCGGCGCGGGCTCATGCGGCAGGTACGGTTCAATCTCCGCGCGGGATGCGCCGCAGCCCAAGACCGTACGTCCCGCGCATTTCAGCGCAACCGGTGTCCTCAGACCTGCGGACTGCAAGACCGCGCGAACACGCTGCACGGCAATGAGTCGAGATCGCGTGAGATACCGGGGAAAGACGTGGAGCACGACCCGCGGCGGCCAATCGTCAGGGACATCGGTGAGCGTCAGCTTCAGATTCCGGCCCATGCTGCCCCCGAGCGCTTCCACCTTGGCTCGCGCCGCCGCACGGTCGATAAGGCGCGCCACCTCCAGATCCGTGGGCATCCTGAGATCCAGCACCCGCAGTGCGCCTTCGACCATTCCAACAGCGTGCCTGGCCTTCCGGTACTGCACCAGAAAGATTTCGATTAGCCGCCAGAAAGGATTCCCCGTCCTTCGATACCATCGCGCGTACCGCGGCTAGATCACAGCGCTTGTACTCTCAGGGGCAAAGTTCCAGCTATGAGGGAGTGCGTTTGCTCGAGTTCCCGACCGACCGGCCCCATCTGAGTGATCTGACGCAGTGGATTTCCCGTTCATTGCCGGGCGAACCGTCGGTCGAGGGACCGATCGAAATGTTGCGGGTCAAGCGCTGGGGCATCACCGCGA
>JBEDUI010000056.1:0-5706 GCA_040414495.1 Mycobacteriales bacterium | reverse complement strand
ACACCCGCACCCGGGCTGTCTTGCGGGACACCCGCACCCGGGCTGTCTTGCGGGACACCCGCACCCGGGCTGCCTTGCCGGACCGCCGCAGCACCTACAGCGACCACCGCTCGCGACGGCCAGGATCCAAGAAGCACGCCCTGGCCCTCGAAAAATCAGCGCTTGGACCGGGCTGGTTGTTTCGGAGCGCGCCGAGTCGTACCGCGACGACGCAGCGGAGTTTGGATCTCGTCGTTCGCAATTGCTTCCGAGCAATGCGAGCAACGCAGCCGCGGTTGCGTAGAGTGCTCGCAGGCGGTGTGGACGATACGCCGTAGCGGTCCCTCCGGTGCCGGAGAGTATCGATCACCCCACAACTGCAATCCGACCAAGATCGGCCGCAGGTCAATTCCCTTACGTGTCAGGTGATATTCGTACCGAACCGGCCGGTCCTGATACGGAACGCGCTTCACGATGCCGATTTCGGTCAGTCCCGTGAGTCGGTCGGTGAGGATGTTGCGGGCAATGCCGAGCGATTGTTGAATGTCGTCAAATCGATGAAGACCGGCGAACATATCCCGTACCACCAAGAGGGTCCAGCGTTCACCGATAACCGCGAGTGCCCGCGCAATCGAGCATTGTTGTTCATCTAGTCGAGGAGATCGCCGCGCCATTTGTTCATGGTACGACGTTTCACTCGGAAAAGAAGGATCGTTTTATCAGTAGACCGACGAACATGAGCGCTATTCGTCTTCCTCGGCAGACATTGAAATCGCCACCTGCCGCCGATTTACCGGTAATCAATGCGCTTTCACGGCGCGATGACAGCCTTGATGTGACCCGGCCGGGAACCGGCCTGCAATGCCGCCGGCGTGTCGGCCAGGTTGTGATGGCTGGTCACCAGCCGGTCCATGTCGACCGCGCCGGTGGACAACAACGCGATCGCGTCCGGCCAGGTGTTGGCGTAACGGAATGTGCCGGTCAGCAGCAGTTCGCGCTGTTGCAGCAGCGCTACCGGAATGGTCAGTTCGTCCGCGCCCATGCCGACCAGCACGATCCTTCCGGCCGGCCGGACCGCCCGCATTCCGGCGACCACAGCGGCCGGAACACCTGAGCAGTCGATGAACGCGTCGAAATCAGCGGTCGGCAGTTCGTCTTTGCCGGCCAGGTGCGTCGCGGCCGCGCCCATGGCCATGGCGGTGCTGAGCCGGTCCGGGTTGATGTCGCTGATGACCACTGTGGTGGCGCCCATGGCGCGGGCAACCTGCAAAGTGACCAGGCCGATCGGTCCGGCTCCGGCGATGAGCAGCGAGCTACCGGCGCCGGTTCCGGCCTTGCGATTGGCCCAAATCCCCACCGACAGCGGCTCGATCAGCGCCGCGGCATCGTCGCTGATCGACGGTGGCACCGGGTAGGCGAAATCGGCCGGCGCCAGAACGTACTCACACAGCGCGCCGTCGACCGGCGGGGTGCCGTAGAACTGGATCTGCTGGCACAGGTTGTATTCACCGCGCCGGCATTGCGCGCAGTGCCGGCAGGGCGCGCCGGGCTCGATAGCGACCCGTTGCCCGATCCGGCCCGGATCGACATCGGCGCCGACCGCGGCGATCCGCCCGGAGGCCTCATGCCCCAGTACAAGTGGCGAGCGGACCACGAAATCGCCGATCCGGCCGTGGTCGTAGTAATGGACATCGGAGCCGCAGACCCCGACGCTGGCTACCCGGATCAACACCTCGTCCGGTCCCGGAGTCGGCACCGGTCGCTCCTGCAACCGGATAACCTTCGGCTCGATCAGGACGCTGGCCTGCATGGTGGTGGGCAGTTGGGTGCTCATTGGGCTCCTCGTTGGGGTCTGCTCCCGACCATAACCTGAGTTCGCGGCCAACGTTTTCGGCGAAAGATTCCCCGCGCTGACGCCAGCGCCGGGCGTACGAAATCATCAGTGCCAGCAACGTTCGCTTATGAGGGAGACCGCCATGCATCCGATCCGGCTGGAGCCGAACCTGCCCCGGTCGTTCTATCGCGGCTCGAACGCCATCGCCGCGTTCCGCGGTATGGCCGCTTCGGCGGCTGAAGTCGGATCGCCCGAGGACTGGATTGCCTCGACGACAACCCAGTGGGGCAAGGGCCCGTCCGGGTTGTCGGTGCTGCCGGACGGTCGACTGCTGCGCGATGCGGTCGTGGCCGATCCGATCGCATGGCTCGGTCCGGAGCACATTGAACGGCACGGGCGCGAGCCGCAGTTGCTGGTCAAGTTGCTCGATGCCGGTCAGCGGTTGCCCGTGCACGTGCACCCCGACCGCCCGTTCGCCGCCGATCATCTGAGTAGTCCGTACGGAAAAACCGAGGCCTGGCTGATCGTCGATGCCGGTTCGGACGCGTATGTCCACTTGGGATTCGCCCGGGATGTCGAGGCCGGCGAGCTGGCCGGTTGGTGTGCGGCCCAAGAGACCGAGACGATGCTGGCCGCGACCAACCGGATCTCGGTGGCGCCGGGCGACAGCGTTCTCGTTCCGGCCGGACTGCCGCATTCGATCGGGCCGGGAATTCTGCTGGTCGAGTTGCAGGAGCCGACCGACTTTTCGATATTCCTGGAATGGAAGGGATTCGCGCTCGACGGTCCGACCGAGGGTCATCTCGGGCTCGGGTACGAGGTGGCGCTGCAATGCGTGAACCGGGCCGCCACCGGGACGCAGCGGCTGGATCTGCTGCGCAGCAACCGGGATACGAACGCGTTCCCCGGCGAGGCCGACCCGTTCTTCCGGGCCGAACGGCTGCGACCGGACCCGAGCATCACGCTCGATCCGGGGTACAGCGTGTTGGTGGTGCTCGATGGAAACGGTGAGCTGCGCGGCGGGGAAATCCCGCAGCCAATGCCGATCCGGCGCGGTGACACGATCCTGGTGCCGTATGCCGCCGGCGCGGTTGAGGTTGCGGGCGTCGGGTTGTCGGCGATCCGGGCCCGGCCGCCGGCCTAGGATTCAACGGGAGGTTGTCGATGCGGATCGCGGTTCTGGGACCTGGTGCGGTAGGCGGTCTGGTAGCCGCACGGCTCGGGCACGCCGGTCACGAGGTCACGGTGATCGCGACCGAGCAGACATCGGCCGCCATCGCGGCCCGGGGCATCGCGTTGCGTACGCCAGCGGATTCTGTTGCTATCCGGCCGATGACCGGGGCCTGGTTGACCGGGCCGGTGGATGTGCTGTTCGTGGCGGTCAAGGCGACCGAGTTGCTGCCGGCGCTGGCCCGGATACCGGCCGGCGTGGTCGGTGGCTCGGTCGTGGTGCCGCTGCTGAACGGGATCGACCACATGCCGTTGCTGCGGGGGATGTACCCGACGGTGGTCGCGGCGACGATCGCGGTCGAGGCGACCCGGGTCAGCCCCGGCGTGATCGAGCAGTCCTCAGGCTTCGCCGACTTCGCGGTCGCGACGGGTTCGGAGCCGGGCCGGCGGGTGGCCGACCTGCTCACGGCGGCGGGGTTGGCGGTACGTACGCACGAGGACGAACGTCTGGTGTTGTGGCAGAAGCTGACCATGCTGGCGCCGTTGGCCTTGCTGACGACGAGCGCGCGGGCGCCATTGGGGGAGGCGCTGCGGACGCGGGCGGACTGGGTACGTCCGTTGGTCGCCGAGACCGTGGCCGCGGCCGGACGTGGCGGCGCGGTGATTGATGTTGAGGCGCCGTACCAACGGTTGGTGGGCCTGCCGGCGACGATGCGTTCCTCGATGCTGAAGGACTTTACGTCGGGTCGGGCGTTGGAATTGGATGCGATCGCCGGCCCGGTGATCCGCGCCCTCGGGCCGGACCAGGCGGTCGTCACGTCGGCGGCGGTCGAGCAGATTCTGGAGAATCTGGCCGCCCGGTAGGAGTCTTGACCGTTGTGCTGTACGTACGGTAAATTCCGAATTCCTCTATCGGAAAGCGCTTTCCGAAATGGAGGGAGTGGACGGCAGAGGGTTCGGGATTGGGGTGCGATGCGCGAGCGCGTGGTGGTAGCTCCGAGCGCGGCACGGTTGGCTGATGTGTGCTCGCCGGCCTGCCGGGAATTGCTGACCGAGCGGTTTGACGTGGTCTGGAATGACGGCCCGGAATTGACCGCGGCGGCGTTGACCGAATTGCTGCCCGGCGCGCACGTATTGCTGACCAGTTGGGGATCGCCGGCGTTGGACGAGTCGATGTTGGCGGCGGCGACCGACCTGCGGGCAATCGGGCACGCTGCCGGGTCGGTGAAAAGGCTGGTGCCGCGCAGCACGTTCGACCGGGGTGTGGCCGTATTCTCCGCGGCGCACCGAATTGCCGAGTCGGTGGCCGAATTCTGTCTGGCCGCGACGTTGACCATGCTGCGCCGACTGCCGACGTTCGACGCGCGCGTACGGGCCGGCGGCTGGAAAGACTCCGCGCACCGTGGCCGCGAATTGTCCGGTCAGCACATCGGGCTGATCGGCGCCAGTTCGACCGCACGGGCATTTCTCAGATTGCTCGCGCCGTTCGACCTCACCGTCGATGTGTACGACCCGTACCTGAGTTCTGAAGCTGCGCGGCAACTCGGCGTCAATTCGGTGCCGCTGGCCGTGGCTCTGCGGCACCAGATCGTTTCCGTACACGTGCCCTCGACACCGGAAACGAAAGGCATGATCGGTCCGGCCGAATTGGCGTTGCTGCCGGACGGTGCATTGTTGATCAATTCCGCCCGTGGCGCGGCCATTGACGAGGCGGCATTAACGCGGGAATTGGTCGCGGGCCGGATTTCGGCTGCGCTGGATGTCTATGAAACCGAGCCGCCGCAACTGGATCCGCGAATTCACGATCTGGCCAATGTGCTGCTCACCCCGCACGTGGCCGGCGACACGATCGAGGGCCATCAAGCGCTGATGCACGGGGTGGTGCGCGACATCGTGGCCTGGTTGGACCGGCAGGAGAAAGGGCCGAGTTTCGTCGAGCCCGCGGTCTGGGATGTGGCGGCCTGATGAGCCGGATTTCCCGGGTCACCGCGATTGCTGCCGCGGTTCCGTTCAAACGCACATTCGCCCTGGGCAGCGGCACCGTCAACGGACCCGGCATGACCGGCCCGGTGCTGTTCGTGAAGCTGGAAACCGACGACGGGTTGGTCGGATGGGGCGAGCAGCGGGCGTTGCCGACCTGGAGTTACGAGACGATCGAGACAATGCTGGCGGTGGTACGTCGTCACCTGGCCGACATCGTCATCGGGCTGTCTCCCTTTGACATCGGGCTTTTCCACGAACGCGCGACCGCCGCGCTCAGCCCGTCGGTGTCGAACGGAATGCCATTTGCCCGGGCCGCCGTGGATGTGGCGCTGCATGATCTGGCCGGCCAATGTGCCGGCGTGCCACTGCATGCCTTGCTGGGCGGGAAGCTGGTCGACGAATTGCCGTTGTGCTCGGCCATCGGGGCCGATACGCCCGCGGAAATGGTGAAACGAGCCCGTGAATCGGCCGCGTATCCGGCCTTCAAGGTGAAGATCACCGGCGAGGTGGAGCGCGATGCCGAGCGGATCCACGCCGTGGCGGCGGAGGTGGGGGACAAGCCGATCTGGCTGGATGCCAACCAGTCGTACTGGCCGTCCACATTCGTACGACTGCTGGACCGGATCGCCGATATCCCGACCGTCCACTGTGCTGAGCAACCGGTGAAAAGCCCGGACTGGCGGGGATTGGCGGCGATCCGGGAACGCAGCCGGCTGCCGATCGCCGTGGATGAGGGCAGT
>JBEDUI010000055.1:0-24650 GCA_040414495.1 Mycobacteriales bacterium | reverse complement strand
TTGCAGCACGCCGACACGCTGGCCGTGCTCTACGTCGGCTACGCCGATGAGGAAGCCGTTACCGAGACGCAGCGCACCGGGCGCGCCACGCTCTGGTCGACCTCGCGCAACGAATTGTGGCGCAAGGGCGCGACCTCCGGCGACTGGCTCGATGTCGTTGATATTCGGGTGAACTGCGAGCAGAACTCGCTTCTGTACCTCGTGCGTCCGGCCACCGGTTCGGCCTGTCACACCCGTGACCACAATGGAATCGCCCGACCGTCCTGTTACTACCGCCGACTCAGCGATTCGACCTTGGAACCGCTCTGACGCCTGGCGCTCTGCGGGTCGAGGACCTGGCGAAGTCCGGCCGGCTGGTTGGGCGCGTAGGCGAATGAATAAGCCAACCCTTTGCCAAAAATAATGAGCTGGAAAAGCATCGCAAAAATCTCGGTCAATTCCCCGATCGGCACCAACTGGACGCGAGCCGAACCAACGAACTGCCTCCCGCGAGGGAAGTTCTGGCGATGCTGCAACTGCGATAGCTGAAACTTCTTCAGCTGCGAAAAAGCCAACCGCGTACCCGATCGGGCGTGTGATTATGTGGCCATGAATCGATCACTGCTCGGGAAATCCCTCGTCGTTGCCGCTGTCTGCCTGACCGGCGGTCTGCTGTGGACGGGTGTCGGTCGCGGGTCGGCACCCGCAAAGCAATCAACTGACGCTGATACTGACACGACGGCCCAACTGGTCACGAAGGTAACCGGCCCCGACCCCGGGGTTTTCGGTACCAGTCTTGAAGGCGCCGCCTTTGATGCGCACGGCCAATTGTATTTTGTGGACACGACCGCACCGGCCGGCCAACCGAAACTCATGAGTCTGGACCTGACCACGCAAAAGATCAGCGATCTGTACACCGACACGAGCAGCATGCTCAACTGCATCGGATTCGCCCCGGACGGAACGATGTATTTGTGCGACCTCAAAGGCCGGATCGTCAAATTCGACCCGGCCAAGAGCACGCTCACCAACGTATTGACCAAGCTCGGGCACTCCGCCATCGTGCCGGACGACATGGCGATCGCCGGCAACGGTGATATGTACATCGCCGACTACCAGGGATCGCCGACCGCGCCGACTGGACGAATTCTCGTGCACCACGCCGACGGCAGCACGGATATCGCCCTCAAAGGTTTGGCCCACCCCAACGGCATTGTCTTCACCCCCGACCAGCAATCGCTCTGGGTCGATGAGGATCTCTCCGGCAAGCTCGACCACGTCGCCTACCAATTGTCCTCACCGGCGGCAACCACGCCGATCGCGACCGAGCACACCGCGTCCTATCTCAACCTCGGCGCCAACGCGTATTCGGACTCGCTGACCACGGACGGTCAGGGCAATATCTATATGGCCGTCTACGGCGCGCACGAGGTGCTCGAATTCAATTCCGCCGGCCTGCGGATCGGTCGGGTCGAATTCCCCGACACTGTTCCGCACGTTACCCACGTGGCGATCCAGCCTGGCACCAACCGCGCTTTCGCCACCGCATCCGGGCCGGGCGGCGGCTATATCTATACGTTCCAGGCCTTGGCCGCGGCGCCCGCGAATGCGCCGAACGGCGGCTGACAAAAAGAACGGGATGTTAGGGTGCGTTTACCGGGATAACGACATCGGGAGGCAACCGTGGGCGCATCCGAGGAATCAGACAGCTCGCGAGTGGGCGAAGCGGGCCCACTGGCCCCGCTGGATAAGGTCTTGCCGGACGGAAACCAGTGGCGGAGTGGTCGTACGCTGAATGGGACGCCTACCGGCTGCGCGGCGAGAACGAGGAATTACGACGTCAGTTAGAACAGGCGGAAAGTCCGACCGAAGCACACCGGCATGCGTTGCGCTGGGCGCTTTTGGCCGGCTCGACCGGCGCGGAATTTGCGCTGGCGATCGCGTTGAACGGAACCCTGAGTGTTGTTTTCTGGGTAATTGTTGCCGCCCAGTTCCTGGCCATGGTTGCGTATGGTTTCAGCATGTCGGAGTATCGGGACCGGGAACGTAAGAAACGTAAATAGCGACAGGCCCTCGAACCGGCGAGGGTTCGAGGGCCTGTTGGCTAAGGCGAATCAGAAAGGCGAATCAGATACGAGAAACGGCGCGGTCCTCGGTCGGTTGTGCAACCGAAGGAGCGGCGGGCTCGGGCACCCGCAACAACCGCGCGGCCCAACCCGGGAACCACCAGTTGTACTTACCGAGCAGGCCGATCAACGCCGGAACGAGCAGACACCGCACGATCGTGGCGTCGACGAGAATTCCAGCGCCCAGACCGGTAGCCAGGATCTTGATATCGGTCTGCGGACCGGTCGACATGGCCAGGAATGACAGCACCAGAATCAACGCGGCGCTGGTCACCAGCCGGCCGGTGTGGCCGATTCCTTCAATAACCGCCTTGCCAGTCGATCCGGTGTTGTCGTAGGCCTCCCGGATCCGGCTCAGAATGAACACCTCGTAGTCCATCGACAGTCCAAAGAGGAATGCGAACACCATCACCGGCACCCAGAACGTAATAGCTCCACTGGCCGGCACGCCCCAGATCGCCTCGCTACCGTGCCCGTGCTGCCAGATGAACACCATCACGCCGTACGCAGCGCCCAACGAAATCAGGTTGAGAATAACGGCTTTCAGCGGCAACAGTATCGAGCGCAACGCCCGCGCCAGCAGGATAAACGTCGCGATCGCCACCAGGCCCAGCATGAGCGGGAAGTTGCCGTACACGTCGTGGATGAAGTCCAATTGCGACGCCCCGGACCCGCCGACACCAATCACCGCCGAATTGCCATCCACCGCGTCGCGGACGGCCCGCACGGTGGTTTTGCCGGCGCCGACGTTGGTTTCGGCCTTCGGAATCACGGTGACCAAAGCGGTATCACCGGACCGATTTCCGCCGGCGACCGGCGCCACTGCCGTACGTACACCGGGCACGTCAGCGAGTTGGCCCGCGACCTTCGTAGCGTCCTGAGCATGCACCGGAACGACGATCGGCGTCATCGCACCGGTCGGTACGCCGCCATCCTGCAACTGAGTCAGGGCCGAATGCGCGCTGCCGGTGTGCGCGAGCGCGCTGGTTTTCGGCTCACCGACGTTCAATCCGAGTGTCGGCACAGCCAGCACCGCCAGCGCACCGATCCCGATCACGGCCGCCACGACCCGGCGCCGCACGACCAAACCAGCCCATTTGGTCCAGAACTTGGTTGCCGGCGCGGTGACCCGGCGGTGCGGCCAGGACAACCGCGGGCCGGCGGTCGCCAGCAGAATGGGCAACAGCGTGATCGCGGCCACCACCGAAATCAACGGAATGAGCACGCCGCCGATACCAGCGCTGCGCAGCAACGGGACCGGCAGCGCGATCAAAGCCAATAGTCCTATCGCGACAGTGATTCCGGAGAACACGACAGCCCGCCCCGCGTGCTCCATCGCTTTCTCGACCGCGGCTTCGTTGTCCAGACCGCGCCCGCGTTCCTCCCGCCACCGGGTGACGACCAGCAACGAATAGTCAATAGCAACGCCCAAGCCGATCAACGCGACCAGGAATTCGACGATCTGACTGATCTGGGTGGCCTGGGTCAACGCGAGTACGGCCAGGAACGTGGTCAGAATGGATACTGCCGCGATCAACAGCGGCAGCAAGGCCAGGAAGCTGCCGAAGACAAAGGCGAGTACGACCAGCGCTCCGATCGCGCCGATAGCCGTTTCGACCAGGACGCTGGCGCCCTTGTTGCTCGATCCCTTCGACAACGCCTCGATTCCGGTCATCTGGACGCGCCAGCCATCCGGCGCCGCCGCACGCAATGTCCGCTCCACGGTCGTCGACACCGGCCCGGCGGTGAACGACGTCTTTTGCGGGACAGCCACCAGCGCATACGTGGTATTTCCGTCGGCTGTGACAAATACCCGATCACGGGTATTGGCGTAATCGACGATACGAGCCTCGGGCAGCACCCGTTTCGCGGCGGTGAAAATCTGATCGGCACGCGCGGCCACCTGCGAGTCGGTTGCCCGCTGACCCGCGGGCGGCCGCAGAACCGGCACGATCGGATCCTGGGTGCCGTAGTGGTACCGCGCGACGATCTGTTTCTCCGTGGTCGCCGCGGGACCGGGCATGGAAAACGAGTTCGTAAGCCGGTGCACCGTGCTGCTCGCGGTCAATGCGCCGGTGATCGCTAACACCAGCCACACCGCGGTGATGAGAAGCTTGTGCCGCAGCACCAGCCTGGTGAGTGTTCGCATCAGGGCCTCCGTTGAGTAGTGGCTCAACTCTGGCCGGTCAATGCGCCGGGCGAATCCCACGACGGTGGGCACCTGCGGTACGTCGGCGGAAGGTGCCGCCGGGCCGAGTACATCGCTGGTAGTACGTCCGGACCCACCACAGAAGGATGCTCGGCTGCCGCCCGTCGCCTAGGCTGCTGCCGTGTCGAGCAAGAACAGCATTCCCAGGCCCCGGCGCTGGTGGTGGCCAGCGCCGCCGAAACGCGATGTCCTGGGCGTGCTGGTGGTCACGGCTTTGCTGCTGTACGGGGCGATCGGCGAAGCTTACCCGACCAATCCCGACGATCAGGTCATCGACGGCCAGCCGGTTCCGCATCCGGCACCCATCGCTTACAGCCTGGTGGTCATCGCGTGTCTGATCCTGCTCTGGCGGCGCCCCTATCCCTGGATCAGCTACGCCGTCTCGTTCGGCGCGGTCCTGATCTACACCGGATTAGGGTACATATACGGCGCCGCCGTAATCGCGCCGATGATCGCTCTCTATAACCTCGCCACGTTCATCCGGCTACGAAGATCGATCTGGCTCGGGCTGATCACATTCATCGTGTTCGGCGCCGCGACTCTGGCCGGACCCATACAGCTCGGCGCCCTCACGATCGTGGGCTTCGAGGTCATCGCGGCGATCTCGCTCGGTATCGCGGTGGGCAATCACCGCGCATACATCGCCGCGGTCGAGGAACGCGCTGCCCACGCCGAACGAACCCGGCAGCAGGAAGCCGAACGAATGGTCGAGGCCGAACGGCTGCGTATCGCCCGGGAATTGCACGACGTGGTCGCCCACACCATTTCGATGATCAATATCCAGTCCCGCGTGGCGACCCAGGTAATTCCCGATCCGCCGCCCGAAGGCGCGCAGGCGCTCAAGGCGATTACCGAATCAAGCGGTGAGGCGCTACGCGAATTACGTGGCATCCTGGGCCTGCTCCGCCAATCCGATGATGTCGATCAGACCTCGCCCACCCCGGGCCTCGGCCAACTCGACGTATTGGTCGAATCGACCCGCAAGGCCGGCCTGCCCACCACGCTCACCGTAACCGGAGAGCGTCGGCATCTGCCGCCGTCGGTCGAGATCGCGGCCTACCGGATCGTGCAGGAATCACTGACCAATGTGGTCCGCCATGCCGGACCGGCCGACGCCACGGTGTGCCTGGAATACCGGCCCGACGACCTGACGGTCATCATCACCGATACCGGCACCGGTTCCAGTCAGGCCGCCCTCAGCGACGGTACCGGAAACGGCGTTATCGGAATGCGTGAGCGGGCCCACGCTGTGGGCGGAACGCTATCGGCCGGCCCCCGACACGACGGCGGATTCCAGGTCACCGCCCGGCTGCCGCGCTCATGAATACCATCAACGGCATGATCAGAGTCGTGCTCGCCGATGATCAGGCGCTGGTACGGACCGGATTCAAGGTTCTGCTCACCCCGGCGCCCGATATCGAGGTGGTCGGCGAAGCGGCCAATGGCCAGCAGGCCGTTGAATGCGCCCGCAGAATGCGCGCCGATGTGATCCTCATGGACGTGCGAATGCCGGTGCTGGACGGTCTGGAGGCAACCCGCCAGATCGCCGCCGATGACGACCTGGCCGGCGTACGCATCGTCATTCTCACCACCTACGAATCCGACGAATATCTCATCGAGGCGCTGCGCGCTGGGGCCAGCGGTTTTCTCACCAAGGACGTCGATACCGACGAGGTGCTGCGGGCGATCCGGGCCGTAGCCGCCGGCGATGCGCTGCTGTCACCGAGAATGACCCGCCGGCTGATCAGCAACGTGGGCACAAAGCCGTCGAAGATAAATATGCCACCGTCCTTTGTGGACGAGCTGACCGCACGTGAACGGGAAGTCGTCGTCCTGGCCGCGCGGGGCCTGTCCAATGACGAAATCGCCGGCAAACTCTTTCTCAGCCCGCTCACGGTAAAAACGCATATCAGCCGGGCGATGACCAAACTGCAGGTTCGCGACCGGGCCCAACTCGTCGTGCTGGCTTACGAATCCGGCCTCGTCGTACCCGGGCAAGACTAGTTAAGTCCTTTGATGATCGTGATGGCATTCGTACGGAGATCGTTGACGTACGCCATCATGATCATGAAAGTCGGTCGAGGCTACCTGCCCAAGCGCTGGACCGATGAAGATCGTGAGTGGATTTGGTACCGAAATCCGTACCAAATCCACTCCCGATCTTGAGAAAACAGCCTGGCCGTCATTTAGCAACAGCGGCATCGATGGCCGGTAGCGCAGCCCTCACCAGAGCGCCAACTCCCCTTCGTCGGTAATAGCCGAACCGAGGTTACGCGGCGTGGGCATGCCCGCAATCGAATATCGAGCGGGACAATATCTACATGGGACTTTCCACCGCATTTACGAAGCTGTTGTCCGTACGGCATCCCATCGCGTTGGCACCGATGGGCGGGTCGGCCGGCGGCGCGTTGGCGGCCGCGGTCTCAAACGGCGGCGGGCTGGGCCTGCTCGGTGGCGGCTCCGGCGATCCGGCCTGGCTGCAACGAGAACTGGCGATCGTGGCCGAGCAGACCGATCGCCCTTGGGGCATCGGTTTTCTGACCTGGGCCCTCGAACCGGCCGCGCTGAACCAAGCACTGGAACATCGGCCGCGCGTGGTGATGCTGTCCTTCGGCGATCCCACCCAATTCGTCGAACCCGTCCGGCGAGCCGGTGCAGCGTTGATCCTGCAGGTCACGACTCTCGATGAAGCCCGGCAGGCGGTCGATCTGGGCGCGGACATCATCGTGGCGCAAGGTACGGAAAGCGGCGGGCACGGCGCCCGGCACGGGCGTTCGACCTTGCCATTCGTACCGGTCGTGGTCGACCTGGCCGACCCGATCCCGGTCCTGGCCGCCGGCGGGATCGCGGATGGCCGGGGCGTCGCGGCCGCGTTGGCGCTCGGCGCGGCCGGCGCCCTGATCGGCACACGATTTCAGGCCACACTGGAGGCACTGGTCGATCCAGCCGCCAGCAAGGCGATTGTCGCGGCCAACGCGGAGGACACCGAGCGCAATTCGACATTGGACATTGCCCGGGGCTCGGCCTGGCCGGAGGCGTATGTGGCCCGCACGCTCGGCAATCCGTTTCTTGAGCAGTGGCGGGGCCGTGATGCCGAATTGGCCGCGGATTCCGCCGCACAGCGGGCTTATCGCGACGCCGTCGCGCGCGGTGATATTCCGCCGCTGCCGGTCTGGGCCGGCGAAGGCGTCGACCTGATTACGGAGCTGGCCGCGGCGGCCGATCTGGTCGAGGCCCTGGCCGCCCAGGCCGAGCAAGCGTTGGCCCGGGCTGGGCGGTAGCAGCCGCGTTTCACCACGCAACCGAGCCGTGTCGGTCGATAAACCGTCCGGTGCCGGCCGAGGAATCTTCGGTCGCCAATGCGACGATCGCGTCGGTGCCCTCCGTGACGGTCTGCGATCCACTGTGGCCGTTCAGATCGGTCGCGGTGTAGCCGGGATCGACGGCGTTGACGCGAATATCGGGCAGCGCCCGCGCGTACTGCGTGCTCAACATCGTCGCGGCGGACTTTGACGCCGTGTACAGCGGCGCGAGGACGGTCGACTCGACCCGATCGGGATCGTGGGTGAGCGCGAACGAGCCCATCCCGCTGCTCACGTTGATCACGGCCGGGTGCGCGGAACGCCGCAACAGCGGCAGGAATGCGTTCGTCACCCGAACAATGCTCGCGACGTTGGTGTCGAAGACCAACAGGGCATCCTCGCCGGTGAGTTCTTCGGCAGCCGCGTGTCGACCGGTGATCCCGGCATTGTTGATGAGCGTGTCGACGCGGCCCTCGTGCTCCTCGACATCGGCCACGGCGGCCTGCACGGACTTGTCGTCGGTGACGTCGATGGTGACGAAGCGGGCACCTAGTCGATCGGCCGCGGCGTGCCCACGCTCGGGGTCACGGGCGCCGACGATGACGGTCTGACCGGTTGCGATCAGCCGACGGGCAGTCTCGAAGCCGAGGCCCTTGTTGGCCCCGGTAATGAAGGTAATGGTTGACATGCCTCCACCTTGGTCGCCGTGGACGGTGGTAACCAGAGACCTCACGAACCATAGGAACAGCAGTACCACCCTCGCCCCCGACGTACTGAAGGACAATCGGGCAATGAGCACCGACGACACCGGCCTGGGCGCGGCCATCCGGGTCTGGCGGGACCGCCTCACCCCGGCCGCGGTCGGGCTGCCAGCGGGGCGCGCCCGGCGCGCCAACGGACTACGCCGCGAGGAACTGGCCGAGCTGGCCGGCATCTCGGTCGACTACGTGGTGCGACTCGAGCAGGGCCGGGCCACCACGCCCTCGGCCCAGGTCGTGAACGCACTGGCCCGGGCGTTGCAGTTGAGCCGGCCCGAACGCGACCATCTCTACGGGCTGGCCGGGTTGCATCCGCCCAGCGATGGCGCGATCACCGACCACATCCCGCCGGGCATGCAACGGATACTGACCCGGCTCGGCGAGACACCGGTGGCCGTATTCGCCGCCGACTGGCGCCTGATCTGGTGGAACCGCAGCTGGGCCGCCGTGCTGGGCGACCCGTCGCATATCGCGCCGGCGGATCGCAACCTGGTCAAGGTCTGCTTCCCGGTCGCATCCGACCGCGGTTACATTGCATCCTGGCCGGTGGTCGCGGAGAAGCCGGAGGTCTCTGACCGGGCCGTCGTCGCCGATCTGCGGCGGGCATCGGGCCGGTACCCGACCGATACGCGGCTGACCGAGCTGATCCGACGCACCATCGCGGGCAACCCGCGCTTCGCCCGGCTCTGGCATGACGGCGCCATCGGCAGGCACGCCGAGGACCGCAAAACGGTACGCCACCCCTCGATCGGCGATATCACCGTCAACTGTGACGTGCTCAGTGACGGCGACACCGACCTCAAGCTCGTCATCTACACGGCCGTGCCCGGCAGCGAGGACGAGACCAAGCTCGAACTGGCCCGGGTACAGGGAATGGCCGCACTGAATCAACCGTAAAAAGTAATGTCTCCTTTGCTATTCGCCGGGCCACGCTAGAGCGCTTAAACAGCTGATGGCTGTTCAGTTCCGCGCAGTGACGAGTTCGGACGCGACGTCCGTATTCTGACGTGATTCAACACGGCGATATTGGCCGCCCCTCTAGAGGAAGGTCGCGACCAGATCTCGATTGTTGGCCATTATCCTAACGGCCGTTCAGCTCACCGAGTGTCGTAACGCGACCCACTCAAGGTGCGCCGCAAGACCCGAGCCGGCATGTTTCGAGCGTGATTCACCGGCGTTGAATGTTTCGGAAATCGCTTTCAGTACGACCCTATTGACGGGCCATC
Organism: Mycobacteriales bacterium; assembly: GCA_040414495.1. Taxonomy (GTDB): domain Bacteria; phylum Actinomycetota; class Actinomycetes; order Mycobacteriales; family QHCD01; genus DATAVB01. The sequence continues at coordinate 15,050 of JBEDUI010000055.1, read as the reverse complement.
CATCCCGGCAGCGGGCCGTGGACGAGTAGGCGTACCTTGCACAGCAGTCCACGGTCGGCGCCGGCAGTCATGGTGGCGAAATGGTAACGATTTTTGATGCACCGCTAACCCGGAGATCCCTTGCTCCGGAGCGATCTGACGTCGTTTATCGGGGGTCCAGCCGATCGGCGCGCCGGCTCAGCCGAACTGCCTATCCGACAACGCCGATAGGCGCATTCCGAAAAAGTTTCGGAATGCTGGCGACAAGATTCAAGCCTATTCTCATTCCAACCCGCCGCCGTCGTGGACGATATGCCGCCAATTGTCCTTTTCACTTGGTTGACATCGTCGCTAGGCGCGGTGAAAACTGTCGTCATCCGGAAGTTGTAGGGTCAACCAAGTATTCTTGGGGCTCCATTTTTTCGAAGGTTTTAGTCAACAGTGCGGCGCCGGCAACGACGTCGGTGACTCGAGAGGACCTTGTCGATGGCATCTCAGCCCACAAACGCCGCTATCACCCGGCGTGGATTCATCGGATTGACTGGTGGCGTTGCGGGCGCGGCTCTGCTCGCCGCATGTGGTTCTGGTGGCAGCGGCAGTAATAGCAACAGCCTCAAGTTCTGGAACATGCCGTGGGGCAACACCGCGTTCAACCCACTGGACAAGAAGATCACGCTGGCCTACAAGCCGACCGGTGGCATGGCCAAGGCTACGTACCAGGAAATCCAGTGGGCGAACTTCACCCAGACGTTCTCCTCCGCCGTCGCCTCCAACACCGGTCCCGCGGTCAGTTCCGGTGGCGGTACGCAAGCGTTTCAGTTCGAGTCGCAGGGCAAGATCGCCTACGCTGACAACCTGCTCGACAGCTGGAAGAAGAACGGCATCTACGACGACTTCCTGCCCGGCCTCCTCGACGCGATGAAGGTCAAGAAGGGCTATGCCGCCGTTCCGTACAACCTCGACATGCGCGTGCTCTGGTACAACAAGACGTTGATGCAGGAGGCCGGCGCCGAGGTGCCCACCGACTGGCAGTCGTACATGAACGCGTGCGCCGCGCTGAAGAAGAAGGGCATCTACGGGTACGGGACCGGCGCTGGCGCGGGTGCCTTCACTGGTGGCCACATTCTGGTCAGCTGGATGATCAACAATGGTGGTGGGCTCTTCGATGCGGATCAGAAACCGAACTGCGTCACCAAGGAAAACATCGAAGCGATCAACTTCGTTCTCGAGTTGGTGAAGAAGAAGTACGTCGACCCGGCCAGCCCCACCTACACCAGCGCCAACGTGCAGAGCCAGTGGAAGGCCAAGAAGTTCGGCATGGGCTTCGACACCGGCGGTCTGGCCGACAACGTCGGCGGCGCCGTCGGGCCTGACCTACTTGTCGGCACGCCGCTGACCGGCCCGTCCGGCAAAAAGGGCATGCTCTACTTCCCGAACAACATCATGATGTACAAGAACACCCCGAGTCAGAAGGACTCGGAGGCGTTCCTGACGTACTACTTCAAGAACATGACTCCACTGTGGACCAAGTCCACCGGCATCGGCCTACCGCCGCTGAAGTCGATCACCCAGACCAAGGAATTCCAGGCCAGCGCCAACAACGTGAAGATCATCAACGAGTGGCAGCCGATTGCCCACACCTGGGCCGCTCCCGGTGGTGAGGCGCTGTTCCTCAATGTCACCCAGGTCGACGGCACGCCGGCCATGGACACTTTCACCCAGTCGATCCTCGGTGGACACACGGACGCCAAATCGGCCCTGACCACGTTGCAGAACACGATCAAGTCGAAAATGACGTCTTAGGCGTCCCGGAGCGGTACTACGGTTCGATAGTCAGCGCTTCAGGGAGTATCGATGTCGACGAATTCGGTCGCGAGCCGGCTGCAGAAGGCCCGAAAGGGCGTTGGTGTAGCCGGCCCGGGACCAGCGGCGAGAAAGCCCGCGTCGCGGCGGAAATGGCGGTTAAGCGCGCGGGCCTGGACGCTGATCGCGTTCGCGGTCCCTTCGATCGTGCTGCTGCTGCTCATCAACCTTTATCCGGTGATTTACGCCGGGATCCAGTCGGTCCGTAACGGCACGCTGATCTCGGCCGGTAGCTTCGTCGGTTTCTCGAATTACCGGCACATTCTGTCCGACCCGACGTTCTGGCATTCGGCCCTGTTCACGGTGATTTTCACCGTGACCGGTGTATTCGGAAGTTGGCTCGTCGGGCTCGGCCTGGCGGTGCTGCTGCGGACCAGAATTCCGCTGGCCGGGCTGTTCAAGGTCTTGCTGTTGTTGCCCTGGATCGTTCCGGTCGTTGTATCGGCGACCTCCTGGAACTGGCTGGTGGCGACCCCGCAGAGCCCACTGCCCAAGCTCACGCACGCGCTGGGCATGGGCGATGTGTTGTTCCTGGCCAATCCCACCTGGGCGAAGATCACCGTCTGTGTCTTCAAGGTGTGGATCAGCTTTCCGTTCATGATGATGATGATGAGTTCGGCACTGGCCTCAGTGGACAACACAGTCTACGAAGCGGCCAAGGTCGATGGCGCCAGCAGTTGGCAGGCGTTCAGCCAGATCACGATGCCGTTGATTTCCCGGTCGACGTACATCAGCTGGATCCTCATGACGATCTTCTGCGTGAACGACTTTCCGACAATCTTCCTGCTCACCGGCGGCGGCCCGGTCAATTCCACGACATCGCTGGTGGTGTTGGCCTACCGCACGGTCTTCCAGGACTTCCAGACCGGCCCGGGTGTGGCCATCGCATTCGTGATGACGCTGGTGCTCGTGGTGATCTCGGTCGTGCTGTATCGCCAGATTAGAAAGGCGAACGTCGAATGAGCATCGCAGCCAACCTGCGCCAACCGGCGACCGTCTCCGACACCGCCAAACCGACCGGTACGACGTCGGGGAATGCCGGCAAGTGGTGGCGTTTCGCGCTTGTTCTGGTCATTACGGCCGTCGCGTTGGTGCCGATCGGCGCCGTCGTCGTGCTCTCGTTGCGGCCGGCGCTGGGCAGCACGTCAACCGCGGCGGTCACCCTGCAGAATTTCCGCGACGTTTTCTCCCAGACCGGGGTGAAGACCTGGTTGGGTAACAGCCTCGCGATCACCCTGATCACGGTCCTCATCGCGGTCACGGTGGCCGCTCCGGCCGGGTACGTGCTCTCCCGGGCGCGCAACCGGCTGGTATCGGGCTATTCGCTGATCCTGTTCATCGTGCAGTCGTTGCCGATCGTCACCGCCGTCATTCCGTTGTTCATCCTGTTCTCCAAGATCGGGCTGGTCGACAATCTGGCCGGTGTCACGATCATCTACGTCGGTTCAGAGATATCGGTCGCGATCTGGATGATGGCGGCGTATTACAACTCCATCCCGATCGCCCTGGAAGAGGCGGCCTGGATGGACGGCAGTTCTGTGTTCGGCGGCTTCCTGCGGGTGGTTTTGCGCAACTCGCTGCCCGGCGTGCTGTCCACCGCGATCTTCTCGTTCCTCTTGGCCTGGAACGACTATCTGATCGCCGTGGTCTTCCTGCGGTCCGATCCGAACTACACGCTGCCTGTTGGTTTGGAGACGTTCTTCCAGCAGAACGCCACCAACTGGGGCCTGGTCATGGCGGTCGCGGTGATCATGATGCTGCCCCCGATCATCATCTTCTCCGTGCTCAACCGGTACTTCAGCGTCGGCGGAATCGGCGGTTCGCTCGCCGGCAAGTAAGCCATTGCATTTGTGGCCCGGTGCCGATATCGCTATCGGCACCGGGCCACGACGTACGCCCTAACATTGGCACCGTGACACCCGATAGCCCGAGTCCGTACCCGGCGACCTGGTCCCGGAACAGGCTGGAGCGCTCTCGCCTCTACACGGCCATCGTCGGAAGCCTGCTCGGACTGTCATCGCTGGTCTGGCTGGCCGGCTTGAGCGAGGGAAACCGCGGTAACGCGGCAATCGGCGTCGCGATCATCGAACTCTTCACGCTGCCAGGAGCTATCTATTGCGCTTATCGGGCGCGCCACCTGAGCAAGTTGATGCGCATAAACGACCGTGTCTTCTCGACCGGCGATGAACAGCACCGGGGCGAAAAGCTGTTCTGGCGCCTGAACCAACTCCGCGGACCCCTGGATTCCGGGCCGCTGGGGATCACCGCGCGCGTGCTGGTCGAAGAAGCCGAGCGAACTATCCACCGACGCGCGCAGTTGACCGCCCGGCTGGAACACCTCGACGGCGTACGCACGCTGCTCGATGACGACAATGCGATCGAGTCGCTCCAGCTTGTCGCAGACCGTTGCCGAAGCCAGATCGCCGACATCGATCGAGCGCTGGCCGACGTGGCCGGATCGCTGGCCGATATCGCTAACGCCGCTGAGGCTGGAAAGCTGTCCGGCGAGTTGGCGCAGGTCCACGAGGAAGCCGGGCGCCTGGCCGCGATCGCCCGGGCACTGCGCGAACTCAACGCCGAGAACAGCCCTTAATCTCGGCCGGATTGCTGCGTGTCCCAAGTCGGTCAGGGCCGGCCTGCGCCGCTGATATGAAATCACTGAATGCTTTAAGCCGCAACGGCTAAATGCTATATATGTGCGTGCCAAGCGTGAGCCGACGCGGCGTGAGAACCCCGCCGCGACAGCTGGAGGCGCCAATGAAACAACCCGGGCCATGAGCAGCACCCGCCCATCGATCAATGACATCGCCCGTCAGGCGCAGGTCTCGACCACCGCTGTCTCGTACGCTCTCAACGACCGACCCGGCGTCAGCGAGAGCACCCGGGCCCGAATTCTCGCCATAGCCGACAACCTCGGCTGGCGGCCCAGCAGTGCCGCCCGCAGCCTTCATTCGGCGCACACCAACGCATTGGGTCTGCTGAGCATCGGACCGGAGACGGGTAGCGCATATTTTCTATTCGAGTTCCTTATAGGCGTGCAGGCCGAGCTCGCGGAGCACGACATACTGCTGGTGCTGCACACGGCCGCCGACATAGACGACGCGAACGAGATATACCGCCGCTGGCGGGCCGAGCACCGCGTCGACGGCATCATTCTGCTAAACCCGTTCATCGACGACTCGCGAATTCCACTCCTCACCAAACTCGACATTCCCTCCGTAATCGTCGGGGATGCGCGGCGCTCATCAACGCTGCCGTCGGTGTGGACCGATGATTGGCACGCCGCCCGCCTCGCGGTCGCGCATCTTGCCGGGCTCGGGCACCGCCGAATCGCCCGAATTGGATTGCACCCGCGATTCCTGCATTCGAAGGTCCGCCGCCGAGCCGTCATGGCCGCATTAGGCCGGGCCGGGCTGCGGAGCGATTTGAGCGCGGACCCCAACGATATTCCCGCGGACGGCCTGATCCTGCGGATGCTCAGCGCGGACAACCCGCCGACCGCCGTAATTTTCGAGGATCCCACCGTCGCCGTACGAACCACGACCGCCTTACAGAACGCCGGCGTACATGTTCCGCGCGACTTATCGGTGATCGCCTGGGACGAGACCGAGCCATGCCGATTGGTGCGGCCGCCATTGACCACGCTGCACCGCGACGTGCGGGAATATGGCCGGCGCGCGACCCGCCGGCTCATAGCGGCGGTGGCCGGCGATATGACCGGTGGCCACGTCAAGGGGACGACGACCCGACTGGTCATCCGGGACAGCACGATTCCGCCAAAATAGCGGCGTTCGTATTGACACTTAATCCATTCAGTTCTTAAATGCCACACATCAGCTCGGGACCGATTGTCCGGCCGAGGCAACAAGGGAGAGAGCGATGTCGAGCAACCGATCGACGACTCGCGGGCTAAGCAGGCGTCACTTCATGCAGGCGGTGGCCGCCGCCAGCGCCGCCGCGGCGGGGCCGGCGCTCGCCGGCTGCCGAGCCGCTCCGGCCAGCAGCGGTAATCCCGGCGGTGGCAACAAAAAGTCCTCGGGTGGCGGGGCCGGCAAGGTCGTCTATTGGGACTGGTACGTATCCCAGTCGCCCTGGGTCAAGAATGAGGTCAACCTCTTCCAGGCGGCCAATCCGAAGATTCAGGTAAACCGCACGGTCAATGCGACCGGCGCGTATGACAAGCTGTTCAACCTGGCCCAACGCAGCCACAATGCGCCTGACGTCTTCATGATCACCACGACCACGGTGCCGCTGAACGACCAGGTGCAAAAAGGCTGGCTGCTACCGGTCAACCAGTACGCCGATTCGGCCTGGGTGCACCAGTTTCCGGAGTACACCTTCGCCGAGGGCAGCAACGTCTTCAACGGAAAGATCTACACAGCGCCGATCAGCTCTACCTCGGCCTGGGTGCAGCTCTACATCAACACCAAGGTTTTCAAAGACGCCGGCCTCACGAACGGTGATGGTTCGGTCAAAATCCCCAAAACCTGGGACGACATCACCCACGCCGCCGAGCAAATCACCAAAAAGAGCAACGGCAGCGTCTACGGACTCGGTTTCGGCAACAGCTCGTTCGACATTCTGCCCTGGTGGGTGGAGATCATGGTCCGCGGCGCCGGCAGTCCCGGTGGCAACGGCGGCCAGGATCTGCGCACCGGAAAGTACACGTTCGGCTCGGACCGCAACTACAAAGACGTGCTCGACCTGATCATGGAGTGGAAGAGCAAGGGATATTTCTACCCCAGCTCGCTGTCGATTTCCGACGAAATCGCCCGGGCCTACTTCGAGCGCGGCAAGTTCGGAATGACGGTCGGTGGCGTGTGGAACCAGCCCGAGTGGACCGACCACAAGTTCACCGATTACACGCTCACCAGCCTGATCGGCCCGCAGGAGAAGCCGAAATCGTACTTCTACTCCCAGCCCGGCGGCACCTTGTTCGCGATCAACGCGAACGCCAAGGACCCGGAGGCGGCCTTTAAATGGTTCTCCTGGCTCTACAGCCCGGAGGCCGGTAAGCGCTGGGTACAGAAGTTCAATGAGGACTTGTCGATCTTCCCCGCGGACGACGACCCGAGCAAGATCAGCTTCAAGCCGTTCGGCGAGTACGTTGCGCTACGCGATCTGGTTCTGCCCGGACCGCAGCCATGGATCAAGAATCCGCACACCTCGCAGGTCGTCGTCAACCCGGTGACGCCGAACTTCGGAAACATCACCACCGGTATTTACAGTGGTCAGATCAAGGACACCGGGAAAGCGCTCACCGACCTCGACGGCAAGATGCAGCAGGCATTGGAGACGGGGATCAAACAGGCGCAGGGCAAGGGTTTGAAGGTGAGTCTCAGCGACTACGCATTCTCCGACTGGGACCCGACAAAGGCGTATAAGTGGCCGATTCCCAAGTACCCGTCACTGTGAGCACCCAGGCGACCGAACGAACCAGCAGGCTGCACCGACCAACCCCGACCAGACGCCGTCGCCGGTCGCGTTGGCAAAACGTCAAGGAGAATCGTTGGTCCTACTTTTACATTGCGCCATTCGTCATTCTGGTCGCGGTGTTCACGATCTACCCGATCATCGCGTCGCTGGGATACACGCTGTACCAATGGAACGGGATCGGTAGTCCGACCGCGTATGTCGGCCTGGAGAATTTCCGGAAGGTGCTACACGATCACATCTTCTGGCGCTCCTTCGGCCATACGTTCCTCTATACGGCGGTTCTGGTGCCGGTGCAGCTCTTCCTGGCCCTGGTACTGGCGCTCGTGCTCAACAACAAACGAATGCGTTTCTCCACGTTCTACCGGTCGGTGTATTTCATTCCGGCGGTAATCTCGCCGGCGATCATCGCGGTCGTGTTCCAGCTGCTGTTCAGCAACTTCGGGCAGAACATCGACTCGAAGCTGATGAGCATGCACCTGATGCACAAGCCGGTGGACTGGCTCGGTGACCCGCACGTCGTGCTCTGGGTAATTATCGGGATCGGTATCTGGAACACCTTGGGCTACAACCTGGTCTATTTCCTGGCCGGATTGCAGACGATTCCCGAGGATCTTTACGAGGCGGCGACAATCGACGGTGCCGGGGTGCGGCAGCAGTTCTGGCACGTGACGATCCCCGGGCTGCGCGAGATCGGAATGATCATCCTGTTCCTGGCTATCCTGGGCAGCCTGCAGGTCTTCGACCTGGTCCAGGTACTGACCGGGGGTGGACCGTTCTACGCCTCCAGCGTGGTGAATACGTACATTTACCAGGAGGCATTCGGCGGCGGGTTCTCCGCGGCCGGCGGTGGCGGGGGCGCGTCGGTGCAGCCGAACGTCGGTTTCGCCTCGGCGGCGTCATTCTTCTACGGACTGATCCTGTTGGTGATCACGGGCGGGCAGGCGCTCGCTATGGCGTACATGCGGAAACGGCGTCGGGAAATGAACGCGGCGGCGATCGAGGAGGCTCGACTCTAGATGGCAGCGACAACTGCAGTCCGGCGACGTCGGCGCGGCCATGGTTCGCCGCTGCGCATGCCGATCACCCACGCGTTGCTGCTGATCTGCGGCTTCTTCTGGGTCTATCCGATGCTGTGGGCGATCGCCGGGTCGTTGAAGAGCGACTCGGGATTTCTCGATTCCGGGCTCGGACTGCTACCGCACGGCACGCACTGGCACAACTACGTCGACGCCTGGAATGGCGCGAACTTCAGCGCGTATTTCACCAACAGCGTCATCATCACCGCGTGCACGGTGTTTTTCACCCTGCTGTTCGCATCGATGGCGGGATACGCACTGGCTCGGACGAATTTCCCCGGTAAGAAGGTGCTGATCGGGGTCATCCTCGTGACGTTCTTCCTGCCCCGCGGTTACACGATCGTTCCGGTGTACGACATCATCAACCAGCTGTATCTGCTCGATACATTGTGGTCGGTCGTGTTGGTCCAGGTCGCCGGGGCCATGGTGTTCAATACGTTCCTGTTCATGGGGTACTTCCGCACGGTGGCCAAGGAGATCGAAGAGGCCGCCCGGGTCGACGGGGCCGGATTCCACCAGACGTACTTCTATATTATTTTGCCGCTGGCCCGGCCGATGCTGGCGACGCTGGGGTTGTTCTCGTTCATCCAGTCCTGGAACGACTTCATGACGCCGCTGGTCTTCACGCTGGGCCAACCGCACCTGCGGACATTGTCGGTCGGCCTTTATGCCTTCATCAGCCAGACATCGACCGACTGGACCGCATTGTGCGCCGGCTCGATCATCTCGTTGGCGCCGATCATTCTGGTATTCGTGGTGGCCCAGCGGCATATCGTCGCCGCGATCGCGGGAGCCGTCAAAGGCTGACCCACAGGCTCGTCCGCTTCGTCCCACATCCGTCTCTCAAGACCACTTGGGGATTCCATTACTTTTGGTTGTCAATGAGTCGTCGCACGACGGCTACCTGAACGTCGACTGCCGGTCGCCTAAACCCTCCAGGGTTCAGCCCAACATCCAATCCGGGAGGAGCAACATGGGCGTATCGCGCCGTCAGGTATTGGCAACTGGGGCTGCCGGCGTCGGGCTCGCCGTCGCCGGCAGCATCCCGACTCTGAGCGCCGCGCAGGCGTCATCGGCGCACGGCGGCAAGCCCGCGGGCAGCGGTGGCGGCCGTCCATTTCCGCCGCTCGTCGACGACCCGGCCGGCATTCTGGCGCTGCCCGAGGGATTCAGCTACCGCATTGCCGCGCGAGCTGGCGACACCGAACTGGACGGCGGGCTCGGCAAAACGCCCGGCCGTCAGGATGGCACCGGCGTATTTCAGAGCGGCGGAAATTGGCGGCTGATCCAGAATCACGAGATCACCCCGTACAGCAGCCCATTCACCGTGCCACACGTCGAGGGCACGGTGTACGACCCGGGCGCGCCCAACAGTGGTGGCTGCACCGTGGTCGACGTCGACCGGCACGGCACCCGCCGCGGCGAATGGGTCGGGATTTCCGGTACCGCGAACAATTGCGCCGGCGGCGAAACGCCGTGGGGCAGCTGGATGACCTGCGAGGAAATCGAAATCAAGGCCGGCGACAAGTGGAGCGCCGGTGGTCATTCGGGTACGTACGAGAAAAACCACGGCTATGTTTTCGAGGTGTTCGCCGATTCCTCGAACCGGCAACGGCCCGCGCCGATCAAGGCGTTCGGCCGGTTTGCCCATGAGGCGCTGGTCGTTGAGCCCAGCCGCGAGCGGGTGTACCTCACCGAGGACGCCAGCAGCCCGAACGGCCTGCTCTACCGGTGGACCACGCCGCGGAACGTGAAGCTCGGTCCCGGCGTCGGTGGCGCCCTCGCCGCGAACGCCGGAACCCTCGAGGCGATGAAGCTGCTGATGGATGACGGCAGTGTGTTGCCCGACCTGGCCTACGTCACCTCGGCCCAACTCGGCCGTCCGTTCAGGGTGGAATGGACCGAGGTCCCCGACCGCGATGCCACTACCAGGTCGACGCGTAAGCAACTCAAGCCCGGCGTCGACGTCACGCCGAGCAAGAAGCTCGAGGGATGCTGGGGAACCGCCCAGGGTGCGTACATTGTGGCCAGCTACGCGTTCGGGGAAGGCGATCTGCCGGCTGACGCGGTAAAGCACGACGGCCAGGTCTGGTTCTACGACTATGCCGACGAGACGCTGACGCTCGTGACGTATTTCCCGCACAATGCCGCCACCGACTCCGACGACCACGCGGTGAAATACCAGGACCTGTATTTCGACGGGCCGGACAATGTCTCGATCACGCCGTGGGGCAGCCTCATTCTGGCCGAGGACGGCGTCGGCGCATCGCACGTACTGAGCTCGACACCGGGTGGCGCGACGTACGCCGTCGCCCGCAACCAACTCCTTTACAACGGTGAATTCTCCGAATTCACCGGCCCGAACTTCTCCGCTGACGGCACAGTCCTGTTCGTCAACATCCAGGAGCCGGGCATCACGCTCGCGATCACCGGTCCGTGGGGTCACTACCTCGGCTGATCCTGCTCGAATTCGCCGCGTCGCTCACTCAGAGTATTGCAACGACGCAGTGCTCTGGGTTAGCGTTTTTGCAACGTTGTACCAGAGACCTGACGTTGCACGGGAGTCGCCTGATGGCACGTCGAATTCTGCGTTTCTGCGCGACCGTAGCGCTCGTCGTTTGTGGCATCGCCACGCCGAGCGCTGTGGCGGCTACACCGCATGCCAGCGGCGCGAGTGGCACCCTGTTGCGGCCCAACGTCGGGCTTTATCCCCGGCTGGTCAGGCTGGCACATTCCGGGTCAGCCGACGGCACGATCATCGCCAGCGTCGTCACATTCGACGGCAATAACGGTCAGGGCGCCATTTACGCCAGCCACGATGAGGGGCAGACATTCGCGCAGATCGGCACGGTCGCCGATACCGCCAGCGCCGGCGGCAAAGGACTGTGCTGCGCCACGCTGTACGAATTACCGCGTCGCGTGGGCTCATTACCCGCGGGAACGCTGCTGTGGGCCTCCTCGGCCGGACAGGATTCCGGCGCGGACCGGCGGATGAGCATCCGGGTCTTCGCCAGTCGCGATCACGGCCGGACCTGGTCCTACCTCGCGACGCCGGCGGTCGCATCCAACAGCCTCGGCCTTTGGGAACCCGAATTCACCGTCGCCAACGATGGCCGTCTCGTCGTCTTCTTCTCCGACGAAACCGATCAGCCCACGCATAGCCAAATGCTGGTCAGCTCCATTTCCGCCGACGGCGTGCACTGGAGCACCAGCGCGCCGGTCGTGGCGAGCAGCGATCCGGCGGCCCGGCCCGGAATGGCGATGGTGCGCCGGATTGCTGGCGGCCAATACCTCATGACGTATGAGGTGTGCGGCGGTAGCTACGCCTGTCGGGTGCATTACCGCGAATCGGCCGACGGCCTGCATTGGGGCGATCCGACCGACCTCGGTGCGACGATCACGGCCGCCGACGGCACCTACTTTGCCCACACGCCAACCATCACGTGGCTTCCCGGCGGAGGGCCCTCGGGGCGGCTATTCCTGACCGGGCAGATCCTGGAGGGCGCCGACGGTACGCCGGCTCCGGGCAACGGCCACACCGTGCTGGTCAGCGATCACGGCCCGGGCGGTCCTTGGTCCGCGATTCCGGCACCGGTCTCGGTGCCCGATCCGTACGACAATTACTGTCCGAATTACAGTTCGCCGCTACTGCCGCTCCAGCACGGCGGGCTGCTCGAAATCGCGACGGCGTACGACACCGACAACGTCTGCAAGGCTTATTTCGGCAGTACTTCTTAACTGTCGGCGAGCGACGACGCGTTGCTGCCAGACGATCGTCCGCGCTGACTTTTCTCTTCTCGCGATCACGAGTTGCGAATTCGTACGCCGTGCGCTGGATTGCCTTCGACGTACGAATTCGTCATGCTTCCGCGCACTTCTCTGCCAACCAGCCCGGGTGCACGACGGCTGGCGGTATTACCGAGCCGAGGAGCACAGTATGGGTTCGGTAATTGCGCGCGTTGACAGAATAGGAATCAACAGCCATGTCGCACCATTTGGATACACCGCTGGCCAAGCAGAACGGTCAGCTGTACATCGATGACCTGTATGTCTTTGGCAGCACCGACACGACCGTATTAGTCATGGACGTCAATTCGACGATCACCGGACCCGATGTCCAACCCGGATTCCACCATGAGGCGCGCTACGAGTTCAAGGTGCATTTCAACCGAGCAGAATTCGAAACGCTGACGTACCGGGTATCTTTCGGCGAGCGCGACGCAGACGGGCGACAAGCGCTCAGCCTGCACGTTCTGGCCGACGCTGACGCGGAAGAAGATTCCGCGACCGGGCAACTGGTGCTGGAAGGACGTACGGGCGAGACCGTGACCGGGCCGGACACGCGGCTGTGGGCGGGACGTATCGCCGACCCCTTTTACATCGATTTATCGCTCCTGGCGATCATCAACGATGCCGTCAAGAACGGCGCGGCGGTCGACCTCACCAGTTGGGATCCGGCGCAGGCAAAGAACAGTTTCGCCAATACGACGGTCGAATCGATCGTGCTGGAGGTCTCGCACCGACACCCGGCCCTGCAGCCCGGCGCGCGGATCGGAGTCTGGTGCACCACCAAGCTGGCTACCGATGCCGGCGGTTGGCGACAGATCAACCGAGCCGGAAATCCCATGATGTGGCCCATTTTCTGGCCTGAGGACACAAAGTTCACCTATCCGGCCAACACCCGTCATCCCTCGCAGGACCTCAGCGCCGACGGGGCGCATATCAGCGAGCGCGTCGCGAGCGTGGTGGGCGCAACAGGAACTTCCGACGATCCCCACGATTACGGTCAAACCGTCGCCCGACAGCTGTTTCCTGACGTGTTGGATTACGTCGTAGGACGTCCCGCGACATTCGGCTTCGCGACCCGCAATGGCCGGACCCTGGCCGATAATGCACCCGAGGTCATGCTCTCGCTGGTCACCGGCACGGCGGTGCCGTCCGGTCTCAAGCCGGGGATAGCGCAATCGCTGCGCGTCAAGAATTTCCCCTATGTCGTGCCGGCGTAACGTACCCGCCTCTCATGTGGTTCATACGTGAGGTGTATTTCTCCTTCTGGAAACGATCGCAGCTGACGTGCAAGACTGATCGAGCATCCACTACGGACGCGGCAGCGTTGCCCACGTATGGAACGGAGGCCACCACATGGGCACGATTACTACGAGCGATGGCGTCGAAATCTTCTACAAGGATTGGGGTTCGGGCCAACCCATTGTTTTCAGTCACGGCTGGCCGCTCTCGGCCGACGACTGGGACACCCAGATGATGTTCTTCCTGAATCAGGGCTACCGCGTCATCGCCCATGACCGGCGTGGGCACGGGCGATCGGCTCAGACGGCCGATGGTCATGACATGGACCACTATGCCGACGACATGGCCGCCCTGACCGAATATCTCGATCTGCACGATGCTGTCCACGTTGGACACTCGACCGGCGGCGGTGAGGTTGTGCGCTACCTCGCCCGGCACGGGGAAAGTCGCGTGGCGAAAGCCGCGCTGATCAGCGCAGTACCGCCTCTCATGGTCAAAACCGACGCCAACCCGGGCGGCACACCCAAGAGCGTATTCGACGATTTCCAAGTCCAACTGATCAACAATCGCTCATCGTTCTATTGGGCGATCGCGTCCGGCCCGTTCTACGGCTATAACCGGCCCGAAAACGAGCCGAACCAGGCGATCATCCTGAATTGGTGGCGGCAGGGAATGATGGGCGGGGCCAAGGCGCACTACGACAGCATCGTCGCCTTTTCCCAGACCGACTTCACTGAGGACCTGAAGAAGATCACCGTGCCAACATTGGTTATGCACGGCGAAAACGACCAGGTCGTACCGTTTGCCGATGCCGGACCGCTCTCGGCGAAGCTGGTCAAGAATTCGATATTGAAGACGTACAAGGGATTCCCGCACGGCATGCCGACAACACAGCACGAGACGATCAACGCCGACCTGCTGGAATTCCTCAGGTCCTGACCTGACTGTGCACTGGAGACAGTTGTCTCGCTCATCGGCCGCATCCGGCGCATAGACGGCGTCCGGCCCATCGCCGGCGTCCGGCCCGTCCGGCCCATCGCCGGCGTCCGGCCCATCGCCGGCGTCCGGCCCATCGCCGGCGTCCGGCCCATCGGCCGCATCCGGCGCATAGGCGGCGTCCGGCCCATCGCCGGCGTCCGGCCCATCGCGGCCGTCCGGCCCATCGCCGGCGTCCGGCCCGTCCGGCCCATCGCGGGCGTCCGGCTCATCGGCCGCATCCGCGGACGATGAGCGAGACCATAACCGAAATCCGCTGCGGCGTCGGCGTCGGCGTCGAGTCTCGACCCGATCAACTAGCCTCGGGATTTCATGAGCTAGTCGGCGATGCTGGCTGTACTGTACGGAAGTTCCTGTCCACGACTAGCACGCTGCCACCCGTCACCCAGCCAACCCGCCATTTCCTGCACCCGCCATTTCCTGCCCGCCATTTCCTGCCCGCCATTTCCTGCACCCGCCATTTCCTGCACTCGCCGGCTGGCACCCACCACCCCAACGGCTGGCACGCTCCCGTCCCGCCATCCCGCCACGGCCGGCGCTGTCGTCGTGGGGCTGCCGGAATCGCATGTGAGGATCGGGTTGTAATGTTTGGTGATCGGCGGTAATTCCTCCTGCGCGAGGCCTGGACGGCCGACGCGTTCTTGCCCCCGCCGTCCCGCCATTTCCGCACCC
>JBEDUI010000054.1:0-92763 GCA_040414495.1 Mycobacteriales bacterium | reverse complement strand
CCGGCTTGTCCTCGTCGAAGGTGCCGGTCGGATCGAGCACGGCGTGCAATCGTCGCGCTAATACGCGAACGCGGGATGGGTCCATGTCTCGGGATTGTTCGGCGAGGAATTCCTCGGCCACGGCTCGCTCCTGTGCACCGACCGCTGGTGGGAATTGCTTGATCGCCTCGCCGATCACTCGTACGTGCTCCGTCGAGAGGACACCTTCGGCGGCGACGGCCGCGGTGGCCGGCAATTCCGGCTCCACCATCTCGCCCGAAATACTGACCGAACCCACTAATTCCTGGGCCGACCGGACCCGGGCCTTCGCCTCACCGGGCGAGAGCCGTAACCGAGCCTGCAAAAACGCCTCGGTCGATAGTCCAGCTTCCTGGCAAGCCACATCTTGCACCGCACGCTCAGACACAACCCGGAGCCGACCAAATTCGAACCGCCGCACCACCCGCTCGTACCGCTCCGATCGCATCGGCCAACTTCGGACCGCGCCAGCGCCACAACTCCGCCTTGTCGAACCGATCCGCGGCAGCCTCCATCAACCCGAGGAAATCCTCCGTCGGACCCGAGTCAAAAGGCGTCGCACTGCTCATACCCAAAACTCTAGAACCACCCACCGACAAAACCGGCCCCAGAACGACCCGAACAAAAGAATTACTTCCAGTCACTGACACGTCACAATCCGCGCCACATAAGCGATTCCAGCGGTCCCGCGACGACGAACGCGCGCCGTCGGCTGGCGAGGAGCGTGCTAGTCATCAAGCGCCGCGCCGCACGCCGAGAATTTACGAAAGCAGACTAAGGCCTGTGCTGTGGATTTTGGCGGGTGCAGCGGTCATCCAGACGGCGAAGATTTACAGGACAGCCGATCGTTCAGCAGATGAGGCCGCGTTTGCTGGCCGGCCCGTGCGCGCTGGGATTCGGACCGATCCAACGCGGATCGGCCGGTTCGGACGCCGGCTGATACCGGGAATCGGACGAGAGCCGCAGCGTCCCGGTCGTGTTGTTGTCCAGACCGAGATGGGCCGTGTGCATGGTGAACACCAACAAGTCGCCGACGCGGTAATCGGTGGTGAGCCAACGCAATCCGTATCGCGCCCGTAATTGCACCGGATCCTCGGTGAGCCAACCGTTCCACGGCCGGTTACTCGTGGCCTTGGCCAGCTCCTCGGGATCCGACGAATTCGCGCAGTACGTGTCGACATCCCGGCTCGCGTAATCCCGAAACTCCTGCCGCCGGTGCGAGCCTTCCAATACCGAAACGCCGCCGAGCGTCGTACTAATATCGCCCAGCGGCGTCCAGGCGGTGAGCAGCCGAGCCGAGCCGCGATTCATAAATACGTTGTCCATGTGCGGTGGCGTGCCCGAACCCGGTCCGACCACCCGCAGCCAGGTGAAATCGAAGTGCCGGGCCGGCTCGGCGAAAATCTGTTCAAACAAATCGAGCATGCGCGAGCCGTACAACAAATCCAGCAGCGCCGCCGAGCTGCTGGCCAGCTCGTTCATGTCGAACGGTTCACGCGGGCCGGGGCCGACCACCGCGTCATCCGGATTCGCACCGTCGGCCAGCCAGCCGAGCGTAGCCAGCCGTTCCAGCAGCTCGCGCCGCGCTGCCCGCACCTGCGTCCGATCCAGATAATCCGGCAGAAACAGATAACCGTCGGCCGCGAGCCGTTCCGCCAGGCCCGGTTCATCGGCCGCGCTCCGGTGCAATTCGCCGAACGCCGTGGCGGCCGTGTCCAGCGGTCGGCCGGCCGCGCTCGGTGCGGTAGGAAATACCGATGTCATGGCGATTCCCGATTGGTCATTGTGGACTGTTTAATGTGGACCGGGATCGTCCTCGGTGCCACACGGCCCGCCCCAGCTGTTGTGTGGCAGTTCCACCAACTCGCCGGACATGGTGAGCGGTTCGCGATACCACCGCGAGAGCCGCTGGGTCGACCGTCCCACGTAATGGCAGATGAACGAGCGGCGGAACCGGTCGGTCGAGGTGTTCGGCGGCGAGCCGTGAATCAAGCTGCCGTTGAAGAACAACACGTCGCCCGGGTCGAGTTCCACCGGGACCGCCCGCAGACCGGGCGGCGGTGGTACGTATTCGGTCGTGAACGAGGTCGCGGAATCGGCCGGCTCCGGACAGAACAGGTCCATCCGGTGCGTCCCCGGAACGACCTGCAAACCGCCGTTCTCCGAATCCACCCGATCGCACGCCATCCAGGCCGCGACGCAGGTACCCGGCTCAACCCGTAGATAGAAATTGTCCTGGTGCAATGCCTGGCCGCGCGCGCCCGGCGGCTTGAAATAGAACATGCTCTGTGCCGCCAGCGGCTCCTCGCCGAGCAACTCCCCCACCACGGCGCCGAATCTGGCATCAAGCAGATAGCGCCGCGCCAGCTCATTGATCAGATGCGGGTTGATGATCCGCGGATAGATCTTGAGCATGTCACCGCCGGCCTCATCGGCCGGCACCGGCTCGTGAAATCCGGGAATTGGCGCCGATTCGTGCAGCGCCATGAATTCGGCCAGCAGATCTCGTACCTCGTCGGCGCCGATCAGTCCACGCAGGACCAGATAGCCCTGATCCAGAAAGCTCGCTCGCTCGGCCGGTCCACAGTGTACGGACAGCGGTGCGGTCATGACAGCGAGCTAACGCTGCCGGCGCTGCAGTAATTGCCCGGGCTGTGGGCCAGGTGCGGCACCCGCAGCGCCGTATCGCCCGGCGCCGGCCGAAACTCATCGGCCAGCTGCCAGTCGAATTCCGGCGCACCCGGATTTGCCTGCGCATAGGCCTCCCGGGCCAGCGGCAGCAGCCGCAACCGACTCGCCACCCAGGCCTCGTCCCACGGCCCCTCGCTCAGAATCTGCTCGGCGCCGCGGAATTCGTAGTAGATCGTGCGCCGCAACCGGTTCCCGGTCACCGCCTCCGAGCCGTGCACCAACATCACGTCGTGCACCAGCACATCACCCGGTTCCATCTCGACGGACAGGACTCCCGGCGGTTCCCAACCGTGCTCGTCGCGTAGATCGCAGATATCCGGCCGCGCCTCCTGCGAGCCGGGCACGACCCGCAGGGCGCCTTCGCCGGTACGGGACGGATCCAGATAAACGTCGACGTTGAAGATGCGGGAGTTGCGCGGATGTACGGCGTCCTGATGCCACTCGATCGCCGCCCCGTCGCCCTTTTGTTTGAACACCAGCGATTCGTACGTCGGCACGAAATTGGGGCCGATCAGGCTTTCGGCGATGCCGAGCATCGCCGGAGCGCCCAGCAGCTCCAGGGTCGGCGGCCAACCCTTGTCGTGCAGATAGTCGACCCGGAACATCGTGCGTCCGGTGGTCCGGTTAGCGAAACGGAAATCCGTCGAATCGGAATCCGCGGGCAAGGCCTCGCCGGTGGCTATCATGTCCGCCGTTGCGACCTGCAACCGGCGCAGCAGCGGTTCGGGGATGCGATTTCGCAGGATCAGGTAACCGTTGCGGTCGAAAAACTCCACCTCTTGGGCCGAAAGGTGGTAGGACTCGGTGCCGTATCCGGCCACGGGCTGGGCAACTGATGACAGGTCGGACATCTTGCAGCCCCCAGATCGTTGCGGTTAGCGCGAGGTTATCCAGGTATGATGAGAATGTTCTTCCGGTCCGCTCGGCGCCTGTTCCGGGATTGTCGTGACATCTAAACGCGCTGCCGCTGTGCTCCCACTGACCACCACGCTTGATGAGACGGCGTGCGAACACGGCCATGCCGTGCCGATGACGCATCCGCATCGGCACGACCATATTGAGCTGAACTATGCCGAGCGCGGGCAGTTGGTCTACCTGTTCGGCGCGGAGGAGGTCGTGCTCTCGGCCGGGACCGTCGTGGCATTCTGGGCCGCCCGCCCACACCAACTGATCGACTGTCCACCCGACGCATCGGCGCAATGGATAACGATTCCGTTGCCGATTGTGCTGCGGTGGGAGCTTCCGTCCGCCTTCGTTGCGCTGTTGTTACGTGGCGAAACCGTTGGCGCGCACGGTGATTCGGCGCCCCTCCTGGAGCCCACGTTGGACACTGCGCTGTTCTCACGCTGGGCTGCCGATCTCGCCGGCCCCTCCCCGTTTCTGCGTGCCACCGCCGAGTTGGAGATCCAGGCCCGAGTTCGTCGGCTCGCCCACGAGGTCCTCACCAGCACGGCGCAATCCACACCGACACCGGCGCTGGCCACCGATATCTCACAGGCCGCGCAGATGGTCGGCTACATCGCCGACCACTTTCTCGAACCCGTCCGGGCCGCCGATATCGCCCACGCCGCCTACATTCATCCGCATCACGCCATGACCTTGTTCCGCCGGGTCCTGGGGCAAAGCATGTTCAGCTATCTCATGCAATACCGGGTCAGCGAGGCGCAGCGGCTCCTGCTCACCTCCGAGTTGCCGGTGGCCGAAGTTGGTCACGCGGCCGGGTTCGGCTCGCAGAGCCAGTTCTACGAGATGTTCAGTAAAATCTGCGGCCAGCCGCCGGGCCGATACCGCCGGCAACTACGCGCCATCGCGCCGAATTTGCCGCACCCGCAGTGATCAGGGCCGATCCGGTTCGTGTACGGCGTGACGCAACAATGTCCGGCACCGGTCAGCCCGAACGATCGCCCGCGCAGTCTCGATTGGACGGTCGGCGGCATCAAACGCCGTACGCGACAACAACAAGGCCGGCCGGCCCGGTATGTCGTCCAGACAGTCAGCTTCATCCGGGCGCAGCAGGACCGGTTCCAGCGACTCGACCGCTCGGACCAGGGCAATTCCGTACCGATTTCGTAACGTCGCGTACCAGTCCTCCCCGCCGAATTCGGCCGGCGCGATATCCGGCAGGAGCGTCGCCGGTACCCAGGTGCGTTCCAGCATGAACGGTCCACCCGCGACAGTCCGCAACCGCTGCAGCGCAAGCACAAGCGCGCCCGGGCGCAGATCGAGTTCGCTGGCGATGCCGGGCGCGGCCTCGATGGTCTGCTGGGACAACACGACCGTGCCGACCTCGCCAGTGTCTCCGGGCAGCGAGAAATGGCCCAGCAGCGACTGTTCCAGCCGCCGTCCGGCCACGTACGTACCGCTGCCATGCCGTCGAATAAGCAGGCCCGCGCGTTGCAGCTGCGCCAGAGCGACCCGCACGGTCTGTCGGCTGACCCCATAGCGCCGGGCCAATTCGCGTTCGGCCGGAATCTTCGATCCGGTTGGCCAGCTCCGGGAATGAATCTGCTCGGTCAGAATATTCGCCAGCTCACGCCCACGCCGGCCACGCGCTAGCATGCGTTGACCCGAAACCGGTAAACGTCGGCCTTGCTGCTCGGCACGCTATTCTCTCCTGTCGCGAGCCACGCTCCAGCGAGCCCGGGGCTATCTCACGTACGCGCGGAAACCGGGCAATGTGGTCTGCTTCCCGGACGTTACGATTCACTCCGAACGACGTCAACTCCCTGCGCTGCTGGCTTTTTCTGAGGTACGGACCATCCAAAGTGGTCTTCTGCCGAGCTTGACGTTTCGTGAGCGCTGGTTTTACAGTCAGCCCGGAACAGGCGACCGGAATGCCGATCGGGCCGGATTGACGACCGCGTCGCCTCATGTATTTTCCGTCCATTGGCCGGTCACCGCGGCCCGGCCAGCACCATTTCCCGACACCGAATTTCACGGCGTTGGGAATCATTCGTTCGCGGGGACTTATCGCTGGAACGTAGCCGACCCTCGACGTCACCGACGCCGAGCCACCGCAGTGGAGGTAGTCACGGTGCGACGCCGTCCCTTTGCCGGACTCGTATTCGGCGTGGTGGGCAGTCTGGTGCTGTCCGCCTGTTCGGTGGCCAACGGCTTCGGGATCAGCACCGGAGCAGTGCCCAAAAGCGCGCTGTGCCCGGGCAAACCGCGCGCGGCCCACATCACGGTGGTGAATTGGTGGGACCCCAACGCCGCCCCGGGACTGTTGAAATCGGCGCAGGCGTTCAACTGCGACCACCCGGATATCGCGGTCAATATCTCGATCGACCCCAACGTCGGCGACGACAACGACGGCAAGCTGCTGGCGTCCGTCTCGGCCCACAAACCACCGGACCTCACGTTGTCCTATGACGACGTACTGGCGGCCTGGGCGGCCAAGGGCGAGCTGGAGCCGTTGGAAAAGCGCATCGCCGGCTTCGGCCTGAAGAAATCCGACTACACGCCCTACGCCTGGAAATCCACGCTCTGGGGTGGCCACCAGTACGGCCTACCGGTCGACTGGGATCCGGACACGATGCTCTGGTACAACAAAAAGGTCTTCAAGGAAGTCGGCCTCGACCCGAACAAGCCGCCGACTACCTGGGACGAATTGCAGCGCGACGCCGCCAAGATTGACTCGGTCAAGGGCGGCAAAATCAAACGGCTCGGCTTTGTGCCGTGGGCCGGCTGGCAGTTCACCTATATCCAGCTTGGTCACCTGTTCGGCACCACGTTCAAGGACGGATCGAGCCAGTCGGTCCTGGTCGATACGCCGCAGTTCCGCAAGGTTCTCGCCTACGAGCAGAGCGTCTCGCGCAAATACGGCGGCGGCTCCAAGGTCAACAGTTTCACCACCGTGACCGGGGCGCAGGGCTCGGCCGCCGATCCCCTGATCTCCGGCCGGCTCGGGATGATCATGATCGGTGACTGGGAAATCGGCCAGGAGGCCAACGTCGGCAAAAAGGTATTCAACGACACCGTCGGCGTGGTTCCGATGCCGGCCCCGCCGGGCGGAAAACAGTATCTGAGCCACAGTGGATGGTCGTTCATGGTTCCCAAGGGTGCCAAGCATCCGGCGGCGGCGATGGAGTTCGCGAACTGGATGACCCAGCCGAAGAATTTTGGCACGTACCTTGGACCGAACCTGGGCTGGCTGCCGGCCCGCAACGACACGATGAGCCAGCCTTATCTGAAGGATCCGGTCTGGCAGGACGTCATCAAGGTCAACCAGGTCGGCACGCAGTGGTGGCTGCAACCAAGCCCGATTCTGCAGCAGTACTACCGCATTCTCGACCAGACCCAGGATTCGGTGACCGCGCTGGAGAAATCGCCAGCCTCGGCCCTGACCCAGGCGCAACAACAGGTCGAGGCCGCATTGGAAACGACCGTCGCACTGGGCATGTACCAATAGCCGGGACCGGAGGAGAAGGCACATGGTGGATTCATCACTCGAGGTCGGCCTGCCTCGGTCGCGGCGGCTGGCCGGCGGCACGGTCGGCCGACGGCGCCAGTCTCACCGCTCGCTGCGGGTCGGGCTGTGTTTCATTTCGCCGTGGATCGTCGGATTCCTCGCGTTTACCGCGATCCCGCTGGCTACATCGCTGTATTACAGCTTCACCGACTACAACGGCCTGGGCATCAACGACTGGGTCGGATTCCGTAACTACCAACAGATCTTCACCAAGGACCCGTACATCCGCACCGCGCTCTACAACACGCTCTATCTCGCGTTTTTCGGCGTCGTGCTCGGTAGCGTACTAGCGTTGATCCTGGCTCTGCTGCTGAACCAGAAGGTCCGCGGCATCGGCATTTACCGCACGCTGTATTACCTGCCGACCATGTTGCCCATTGTGGTCGGCGCCTTCGTATTCAGCCTGGTGCTGGACCCGAACACCGGCGTGGTGAACCGAATATTGGGCTGGTTCGGCATCACCGGACCAGGTTGGCTGTTCTCCACGACCTGGTCCAAACCGGCGATCATCGTGCTGGGCCTGTGGGGCGTCGGAAATACGGTCATCATCTATCTGGCCGGCTTGCAGGACATTCCGCAGCATGTGATGGAGGCGGCGCGGGTCGACGGCGCCGGTTGGTGGTCCCGGCTGCGGCACGTCACGTTGCCGCTGCTGTCCCCGATCATCTTCTTCAACGTCCTGCTCGCGGTCATTTACGGTTTCCAGAACTTCATCTCCATCTTTTATCTCACCTCCAACGGTGGCGGCTCAACCGCCGGCGGACCGGCGAACTCGACCATGACCTGGGGCTTGCTGATCTACGAGGACGCCTTCGTCAATTCGCAACTCGGTTACGCCGCGGCGATGTCGTGGTTGATGTTCGCGTTCGTTCTGGTGATCACGCTGTTGATGTTCGGGCTCAGCCGGCGCTGGGTCTACTACGAAGGGGCTGGCTCGCGATGAGTTCGACCGTAGGCTCGACCAACCGGATACCGGTCCGAATCGCCAAACTGCTCAGCCGTCACATCGTCCTGACCTTTGTCGCACTGATCTTTGCCGTACCGGTGTTGGCGATGGTGGCCGAGTCGTTGAAGACGCTGGCCCAGAACACGATCATCCCTCCACAGTGGATCCCGCATCCGTTCTACTGGGGTAACTACCCGCAGGCGGTCAAGATCGCGCCGTTCGCGCACATGCTGCTCAACACGGTGGTCATCGTGGGGCTGCAGGTCGTCGGGGTGGCGATTTCCAGCGCACTGGTCGGTTATGGCTTTTCCGTCATCAGATGGCGCGGTCAGAACGCGGTGTTCCTGCTCGTGGTGGCGACCATGCTGATCCCGTACGAGGTGACGCTTATCCCGCAGTACATCCTGTTCAGCAAGTTCGGCTGGCTGAACACGTTCTACCCGCTGATCGTGCCCTATTTCTTCGGAATTCCGATCTATATCTTCCTGTTCCGGCAGTTCTTCCTGCGGATGCCGGTCGAGTTGGCCGAGGCCGGTCGCATCGACGGCGCCTCGGAGCTGCGGATATTCCTGCGGGTATATCTGCCGCTGGCCAAACCCGCCCTGATCGTGGTGTCGCTGCTGCAGTTCGTGGCCGGCTGGAACGACTTCCTCGGCCCGCTGATCTACCTGAACGACAAGAGTCTGTCCACATTGGTCCTGGGCATGGAGTATTTCCGGCAGAATCAGTACAAGGTCGATGTCGGTGGTCAGGCGGCGTATTCGGTGCTCATCGTCGCACCGGTCGTGCTGGTCTTCTTCCTGGCACAACGGCGATTCATCGAAGGGATCACCCTGACCGCAGTCAAGGGCTGACCCGCGGCCAGCACGGCACGCTTTTGCGCGCCGACGAACGGTCTGCGGAGCACCGCTGCAGCGAACGTGACAACAGGGCGGGTTCAGACCCCACGAAACAACCCTCACGTCACGCTCGCTGCGAAAAGGGCCAACGAAGAACCCGCGCCAGCCGCCACACCGCACCTCCTGCAGCGAACGTGACAACAAGGCAGGAAAACACCCCAAAAACCAACCCCCATGTCACGCTCACTGCAAAAAATGGGTCGGGAACGCTGGTGCGCCGGAGGGGTCAGCCGGAGACTTCCGGCTCGGGCCCGAGCGGCACCTGCAATGCGACCGTGCCGCGCAGATCGAGCCAGCCGGCCGCGGGGCTGCGCACGTACCGCAGCATCACCGCATCGCAATGCGCGCACCGCGCCACCATTCCCGGCTCGGTGCCGTACACCCGCAGATCGGCGACCCGGCCGCGCTGCCCGCAGGACGCGCACGTGGTCATCGCGGCGGTGAGGTCGATCGCGAACACCTCGCCGAGCGGACCGGCCAGCGCATTGCCGTCGGTGTAATCGAGTTCGTCAGACATCTCAGCCTCCGCTCGCGCCGTAACGTTCGGTACGAATCCACTGTGGATCGTGGCCGAGCTCGACCAAGTGGTCGGCCACAGCCTCGACGAAACCGGTCGAACCGCAAACGTAGGACCGCGGCTCCAATTCGGCCGGCCAGCCCCAGCTGGCCAGATCGGCCGGACCGATCCGGGCCGGCGGACGGCTCCAGCCCTCCGGCGCGACCCGGCTGTAAAGGAAGGTGACGTCCAGTCCCGCATCGTCGCGGATCCGCCGGCGCAGCTCATCGGCGTAGTACACATTGCCCGGCGTCCGCACCGAATAAATGAGTCGGAACGGCACCCGGCTGCCGACCTCTCGCCGCGCGCGGACCATCGCCATCAACGGAACCACGCCCGACCCGCCGGCGGCCAACAACACCGGCATCGTCTCCTCCGGCCGCCAGACGAACCAGCCACCCACCGGCCCGCGAACCTCGATCGAATCGCCGACCGCGAAATCCCGCACCAGATACGGCGACACCTCGCCATCGTCCAGCAGCTGCACGGTCAGCTCGATCCGTTCGCCATCGGCCGGCGCGGCAATGGAGTAGCTGCGTTGCGCGGTGTACCCATCCTCGGCGGTGAGCCGGACATCAAGATGCTGACCGGCGAGGTGGCCGGACCAGCCGGGCACCTCCAGCATCAGGGTCCGCGCGGTCGAGGTCTCGTCCCGAACCTCGACCAGCCGCGCCTCGCGCCAGCGCAGCCGCTGTCCTAGGGCGTGTCTCATGAATCCTGGCCGTCGCGTGCGGTGCTCGCTGTAAGTACTGCGGCGGTCCGGCAAGGCAGCCCGGGTGCGGGTGTCGCGCAAGACACGAGAGGAGCCGATAGCGGAGCTACCGGCTGTTCGTACAGTGACGACAACGCCAGCCGTCGGGGTGGTGGGTGGGAGCGTGCCAGTCGTCTGGGCGCCGCGCAGCAGGTCGAGGATTTAAGAAACATGTCCTACTGCCGCTCGAGCGTCAGGTCGAGGAAATGCGCCGCGCAGGAGATGCACGGGTCGTAATTACGGATGGTGCGTTCGCACAGGGTGGTCAGGTCCGGGTCGTCCAGGGCCAGGTTGGCCGCGACGACTTCGCGCAAATCGTCTTCGATGGCGGCCTGATTCTGCGAGGTGGGCGGCACTATGCTGGCCGACCGGATCAGCCCGTCGGCATCCAATTCGTACCGGTGATACAGCAGACCGCGCGGCGCCTCGCTGAGGCCGTGCCCGATCCCAGATCGGGACGGAACGGGGACGGACGGGCGGTCCGGGCGCTGGTAATTCTTGATGATTCGCAGCGCCTCCTCGACCGCGTAAACGGTCTCGACCGCCCGTACGACAATGCTGCGGAACGGATTTCGGCAGGTCGGTCCGAGCCCGGCTTCCTGAGCGGACCGGCGGGCCAGCGGGGAGAGCTGCGTTGAATTGAGTGTGTAGCGAGCGAGCGGGCCGGTCAGGTATTTACGCCCGTCGAGCCTGGCGTGCAAGGCGGTCGAGTGTGGCACGTGCTGTTCGACGACGTGTTGGGGGAATTCGGCCGGTGAAAAGGCCACGCCATTCGTGCAGGAAATGTCGCCGTCTTCGATTGCGTACTGGTCTTCATGATGGGCGGCCATGAGTACGTGATCCAATTCCACGTCCGGGAATTCGAACGTCGCCACCCACCGTACGGTGTCCTGGGCATACGCCAATGCCGCGGTCAATTGCTCGGCCAGCGGCGCCAACTCCGATCGGGTCGGGGCTCGATAAAAGCCGCCGACGCGCACGTTCACTGGATGAATCGCGCGGCCCCCGATGAGTTCCAATATCGCATTGCCGGCCTTTTTCAGCGCCAGACCGCGCTCGACAATGTCGCGGTGGTCGTGGGCCAGAGCGATGGCGTCGGGATATCCGAGAAAATCCGGGGCATGCAGCAGGTAGATATGAAGAGTGTGGCTCGATATCCACTCTCCACAGTAGAGCAGGCGCCGCAGCACGGTCAGCGGCTGATCGAGCGTGATGCCGCAGGCCTGCTCGATCGCGTTGCAGGCGCTGGTCTGGTACGCGACCGGACAGATGCCGCAGATCCGGGCGGTGATATCCGGTGCCTCGGCGTACCCGCGGCCACGCAGGAATGCTTCGAAAAAACGGGGCGGCTCGTAGATGTTCAGCTCGGCCCGCTCGACCTGGCCGTCGGTGATGCGCACCCGCAGCGCGCCTTCGCCTTCGACGCGGGCCAGCAAGCTGACGGTCAATTTCCTGGCGCGGTAGCTCAGCCCTGGTCCTTTTCCGCCTCATCAGAGAACGCGGCCACGTTGAAGGTTGCGAAGATGCGATTGATGTCGTCTTCCCGCATGCCGCAGGAGCGCAATTGGGGGAGCAGCGCCGGGATGTTGGCGCCGCTCATCGGGCCGAAACAGCCATAGCAGCCACGCGATTGCGCCGGGCAGAGCGCGCCGCAGCCGGCGTGGGTGACGGGGCCCAGGCAGGGCGTTCCGTCGGCGACCATGACGCAGGTGAGGCCGCGGCGTTTGCATTCGGTGCATACGCTGGTGTCGGGGATATCGGGCTTGCGGCCGACCAGGAACGCGGTGAGCACCTCGAGCAGCTGCCGGCGGTCGATCGGGCAGCCACGCAGCTCGAAGTCGACCGGAACGTGCGCGGAAATCGGAGTCGATGTGGCGAGGGTGTCAATGTACTGCGGGCTCGCGTACACAATGGACGCGTATTCCGCGACATCGCCGAAATTCCGCAGTGCCTGAATACCACCGGCGGTGGCGCAGGCGCCGATCGTGACCAGCTTGCCCGACTCGGCGCGGATATGCCGGATGCGTTCGGCGTCGCCGGACGTGGTGATCGAGCCCTCGACCAGTGAAACGTCGTACGGGCCTGGCTGTACGGCGCTGGATGCCTCAAGGAAATGGGCGATCCGCACCTGGCCGGCCAGGCTCAGCAGTTCGTCTTCGCAGTCCAACAGCGTCAGCTGGCAGCCGTCACAGGAGGCGAATTTCCAGACCGCGAGAGTCGGTGTGCTCATCACAACTCCTTGATCCGCAGCAGTGGCGCGACGCGGTAGTCGACGACGGGCCCGTCGCGGCAGACGAGCAGCGGGCCGAGCTGGCAGTGACCACACAATGCGATGCCGCATTTCATGTTCCGCTCCAGCGACAGCCAGATATCGGTTGGCGCGAGTCCCTTATCGACCAAGAGCTGAGCGGAGAAGCGCATCATCGGCTCGGGGCCACACAGGAAAGCGATCGTGCGGCCACCGTCGAAATGCAGACGGTGCAGCGGCTCGGTGACAAATCCGACCGGGCCGTCCCACCCGGCCGCGGGCTGGTCGATCGTCAGCTCGACATCGAGATCGGAACGGGCAGCCCAGGAATCCAATTCGCCGCGGTAGAGGAATTCCGCCGGCGTCCGCGCGCCGACGATCAATGTGACCCGGCCGTAGCACTCACGGGCGGCCAATACGCCGAGCACGACCGACCGCAGCGGCGCCAACCCGACACCGCCGGCGACCACGACCAGATCGTGACGGGCAGCGGACTCGATGTCCCAGCTGGTGCCGTACGGCCCGCGCAGGCCAATAACCGCGCCGGGTCGGGTGTCGTGCAACGCAGCGGTAACCGCGCCCACCGCACGGATCGTATGAATAACGAGATTGTCCTGAGTGGACGGATCTCCGCTGATCGAGATCGCCGCCTCACCGATACCGTGGGCGTACACCATCATGAACTGCCCGGGCCGGAAGCGTGGCAACGGCGTGCTGAGCGGTGTCAGATGCAGTGTGACCGAGTCGTGGGTTTCGACAACCCGGTGGGCGACCCGGTAGGGCCGGGGCACCATCGGCTCGGATTCGACTGCAGCAGCGGCACTTTCAGTGGACATCGCTGCCTCGGTAAAGATCGAGCAACCGGGCCCTGGTCGTCTGGAGCCGTTGCAGTACCGCTGTGAACAATGTGAGCACCAGCGCGTAACCGAAGGCCGGATCCGCTTCAGCCAGTTCCCGGAGCCGTGCGGTGTCGAATGCGACGGCCGTCGTCGGCTGTACAGCTCGCGCACCGAAATGCCAACGAAATGGCGCCACCAGCCAGGACCAGCCCAGCAGATCGCCCGGGCCCAGCGTCTGGACGACGACGTCACCGCGGCCGGGAACGGCTATATCCAAGGCGATTCGGCCCTCCTGGATGAGCCAGCAACCGTCCGCCGACTCTCCTTCGTCGAAAAGGCGTTCTCCGGCGGGAAATTGCACGACCCGGGTGGTACCAGAAATCACGGCGCGTTCGGCCGGCGACAAATGAGAAAACGTCGCGATGCCGGCCAGCGGATCATCGGTGCGCATCGTCCGCGCCTGACCCGGCGGCGAGGGCAGCGGCCTCGGCCGTAATGTCGATGCCGACCGGACACCAGGCAATGCAGCGGCCGCAGCCCACGCAACCGGAGCTGCCGAATTGGTCGTACCAGGTGCTGAGTTTGTGGGTCATCCACTGCCGGTAGCGGCTGGCGCCGGACTGACGCACATTTCCGCCGTGTACGTAAGAGAAATCCAGCTCGAAGCACGACGCCCAGCGTTGCCATCGTTCGGCGTGGTCGCCGGTCAGATCGGTGACATCCTCGGTGGTGGTGCAAAAACAGGTCGGGCAGACCATTGTGCAGTTGCCGCAGGTCAGGCAGCGGTCGGCAACGTCCTGCCAGTGCGGGGATTCCCGGTTGTCACGCAACAGCGCGCGCAGATCGACCTCGGGCATGGACCGGCCCATCCGCCCGGCGGCGGCCGCGACCTGCGCCCGCGCCTGCGCGATGTCCTCAGACGACGCGTCATTGTGCGATATCCGGGCCATTATTCGGGCACCCGCGTCGCTGGCGATATCGACCACGAACCGGTGACCGGCTTCGTCGATCCGCTCGGTCAGGCCCAGGTCGTAGCCCGGACCAGCGGCCGGGCCGGTGCCCATCGAGGTGCAGAAACACACCTCGCCCGGCTCGGTGCAATTGGCCGCCACCACAAACAGCTGGGAATGGGTACGGCGAAATGCGCCGTCGGGATGTGCGCCCGCACCGAGCACTCCGGCGAGCGTCCCGATGGCGGCCAGATCGCAGCCGCGTACCCCCAATAGGGCGTATTTCGGCGCCGGCTCGTATTCATCGGGAGAGTCCGAAGACCACAGTCGCCGCCGCGCCGGGTGCAGCACGTTCTTCCAGGACTGCGGGCCGGCTGAATGCGCGAACACGGCCGCGTCGTCGCGTCGGTACAGCCGGTATTGTCCCGGTCCGGTTCGTACGCCCCAGCCAGCCGGGAGGCCCGCGCCCGAGTCAAGCTCAGCCAGCACGATGGCGTTGTCGCGTACGGTCGGGCCGATCACGGTATATCCGTCGGCCCGCAGGACCTCGATCAACCGGTCCAGGCCGGCCCGGTCGAGCAGCGCGGTTGGCGAATCCATCAGCACCCTCTCGGTCGGGCTGCCCTTGCCAGCACTCAACGCCGACCACCTCGGCTACGGCCAGAGGCGAAGGTCCTCGCCGCCGGGCGCCGGAAGGACTCTCAGTTGGTCCTTGTACCCAGCAACGAGGGCACAAGGACCCTGACGTCCGGTCGAGTGGTCGTTGACACTGAGTACACGGAATGCCGAATGAGAAGCGAGAACGCGCTGTGGTCCGGATGTTGAATGCCGCGCAGTGGCCCAACCGGCACCTGTCGGTGAGCCCGAAGCCCGGCCCGCCACGCGATCCGCCGCCACCGGCAACACCGCCGAAAACACCGGTCTGGCGATGGGTTCTGTGGGCGGTTCTCCTCGCCGGAACGGTCGCGGTGCTGGTCGTGTCGAGTCTGTCGAGCAATACGCATAAGACGACGTCGCTCTCGTACACCGCGCTGGTCACAAAGGTTCAGGCGGGCAACGTTTCCGAGGTGTCGATCAACGACAAAGGCGCGGTGACCGGTGAGCTGAAGACCGGCGAGCGTTTCACCAGCCAACTGCCCACCGCGCTGGGTACTTCCCAGCTGCAGCAGGCGTTGCGGACCAAACAGGTGCCGATCACCGCGACCCGCAGCAGCGGCAGCGCCTGGCTGTCGGCCCTGCTGGCGTTTCTGCCATTCCTGATCCTGGTGGGTTTCTTTATCTGGATTGGCGGGCGCGCTCAACGGTCGCTGGCCGGCGGAATGAGCGGATTCGGCCGATCCAAGGCGAAAATCATCGAGTCTGTCCGGCCCGATACGCGTTTTGCCAATGTGGCCGGATATGACGGTGTGAAACAGGAAATCAGCGAGGTCGTGGATTTCCTGCGCCATCCGGGCCGGTACGTCGTCGCTGGTGCCAAGGGACCGCGCGGGGTGATCATGGTCGGGCCGCCGGGAACCGGCAAGACGCTGCTCGCCCGCGCGGTAGCCGGTGAAGCAGAAGTGCCATTTCTCTCGGTGACCGGATCGGCGTTCGTGGAAATGTTCGTCGGTGTAGGCGCTTCCCGGGTTCGCGACCTGTTCGAGGAAGCCCGCAAGCGCGCGCCGGCGATCATCTTTATCGACGAATTGGATGCGATCGGCGGTCGCCGCGGAATGGCGCAGGGCGGGCACGAGGAACGCGAGCAGACGCTCAACCAGTTGCTGGCCGAATTGGACGGCTTCGACCAGAGCAGCGGGATCGTGGTGCTGGCCGCCACCAACCGGCCGGAGACGCTGGATCCGGCGCTGCTGCGACCGGGCCGGTTCGACCGGCAGGTCGTGGTGCCGCTGCCGAATCAGGCCGAGCGGGCGGCGATTCTTGAAGTGCACGCGCTGGGCAAGCAACTCGCCGAGGACGTCGATCTGGACGTGACCGCCCGCGCGACCCCGGGGTTTTCCGGCGCGGATCTGGCCAACCTGCTGAACGAGGCGGCCATCAACGCCGTACGCGCCGGCCGTACTCTGCTGACCCGCGAGGATCTCGACGCCGCCCGCGACCGGGTTCTGCTGGGCCGTCGCGAAACCTCGAACGCGTTGCTGCCCGAGGAGCGGCATGCGGTCGCGGTGCACGAGTCCGGGCACGCGTTGCTGGCCGCGTTGTGCGAGCACGCCGACCCGGTGGCGAAGGTGACGATCCTGCCCTCCGGAATGGCGCTCGGTTCGACCGAACAATTACCGGAGGCGGAGCGGCATTTGTACAGCGAGGGCTATCTGACCGATCTGCTGACCGTGCGGTTGGGCGGTCGGGCGGCGGAGCTGGTGGTATTCGGCGAGGCGTCGACCGGGGCCGCCAACGACCTGTCCGGTGCGACGCAGGTGGCGACACGAATGGTACGTGAATTCGGTCTGTCCACAGTGGTCGGTCCGGTCGGGTACGGAACCGGCGAGCCGCAGTTCCTCGGTGAAAGCGCGGCCGACCAGGTGCGCCGGCCGTACTCCGAGCAGACCCAACGCATCGTGGACGAGGAAGTGTCGCGGCTTTTGCGAGAGGCGGAGCAGCGGGCGGTCGATATGTTGCGGGAGCATCGCGACGCATTGGATCGGCTTTCGGCCCTCCTCGTTTATCACGAAACCATCGACGGGTCGGTCGTGCTCGAAGTCGTGCACGGTGGGCCAGCCAAGCCGCTCTCGCCAGTCACCTCAGGGTGAGGAGGTTCGACAATGCGACAACGTACGAGTCAGCCGATGCCCGATGTGGCGGTCGTGGTTCGTGGCCAGGTGCGCCCAAACATGCCCGAATACGTGCGTTCCCGGATTGTGGCATTGGCCAATCACGCCCATGAGCCGATCCTTTTCGCGCGCGCCAAGCTGACCGAGTCGGCGAACCCGGCAGTGAGTCGACCGGCAATAGCCCAGGCCAACCTGGACCTTGATGGTCGTTTGGTACGCGCGCAGGTCGCGGCGCCCACGATGACTCAGGCAATCGACCTGTTGCGGGAGCGGTTATCCCGCCGGCTGGATCGGCTCGCCCGGCACTGGGAGGCCCGCCGCGGTGGCATGCCCAAGAGCGAGGAGCACGAGTGGCGGCACGGCCAGGAGCCGACGCGCCGACCCGGGTATTTCCCGAGGCCTTTTGGGGAG
Organism: Mycobacteriales bacterium; assembly: GCA_040414495.1. Lineage (GTDB taxonomy): Bacteria > Actinomycetota > Actinomycetes > Mycobacteriales > QHCD01 > DATAVB01. The sequence goes on along the minus strand of JBEDUI010000054.1, from coordinate 75,215 downwards.
CGCCGAATTGTGCGGCGTAAATCGCTGGCGCTCACACCCGAGTCGTGCACGGACGCCGCCACCGAAATGGACCTGATGGACTATGACTTCTATCTGTTCACCGACGTCGACACCGGATTGGAATCGGTGATCTACCGGTCGGGGGAGACCGGTTATCGCCTTGCCGCCGTGGTGTCGCCGACGCGGCACCCGTCGGGTCGGATCACCGTGAGCCCGCAACCTGCGGCACGGCTCACCGTTGCCGAGGCGAAAGATCGGCTCGAGCTGGCCGGGTTACCGTTCGTGTTCTTTGTGGACAGTGCGGACGAACATGCCAGCGTGCTCTACCACCGGTACGACGGACATTACGGGCTGATCAGAGCCGCCCTCGATCGTTGACCGGCGTATTAGCCGCCGGGCGGTTGTTGCAGGAGACCCACGGTGTCTTCTCGATACGTCAGGTGGTTTTTGACACCGACGACCCCGTCGAGCATCGAGACGAATTGGACGAGTATCGGAACGAGATTTCTACTCTCCAACCGACCGGCCAATGTGACGACTCCGTTCTCCACGGCGACCGTGACCGATGTCCGGTCGAGCATCATGGTCTCGTCGATGATGTCGCGATAAATCGCGTCATGAATCTCCTGGTCGCTCTTGAGATAAACGCTCAGCAGGTCGGCGCGAGCCACGATCCCGATCAACCGGTTCTCGCTGTCGAGCACCGGTAGGTGGGTGATGGCGTACTGATCCATGATCCGCGCGGCCTCGGGCAGGGTCGTGGACTCCTCGACCGTATAGGTGGGAGTGGTCATGATCTCGCCCGTCGTTGAGCCGCGAACCTGGCGCTCGGGAAAACGGCGTAGCCACCGCCCGCGACCTTGCTCAGACCCGGTCGGGCTTTCCTGCTTACGGATGACGTCGCTCTCGGAGAGCACGCCCAGGACATGCCGGGCGTCGTCGGTCACCGGCAATAGGCCGACCCTGTTGTCGATCATCCTGCTTACGGCTATTTTCAGCGGCTCGTCGACTCGACTCGTCACCACCGATCGAGTCATGACATCACCAGCGGTTACCTGTCTCATCTCGATCCCTCTTCGTGTTGGAGCGAATCGCCTTGCATAAGGGCGACAACGTCGGTCTTCCGGGTTGACAACTCCCAGTAAAAGCCGAAGAGCCCCGTGGTTCAGGAGGCGAAGGTCCCAACGTTGCCGCGGATTTCGTACCCGACGTGGGTTGGATGCCAGAAAACGTGATAGCTGGGGATGCAGGGCAATTCCAGCCCTTTGCCGTTGAAGCGAGGGCTAAAGACTCTGCCCATCGGAGCGTGGGCGAGATTGTCTGAACCTACCTGCTTGCCCCGTCGGCGAGAGGAGCCCGAATGCGCCATTTCAGCTACGAAAAATCCTATGTGGACTTTGTGGTGCAACGACGCGATCAGACGACCGCACCGGGAGGTCGGAGGACACAGCAGTTGTGAGGCCGCTCATGCGATTCAGCGATCGGGTACAGGCCGGGCGTCGCCTCGCCGCCGAGCTGCAACAGCACCATTTCGGCGACGCGGTCGTGATCGGACTGCCCCGCGGCGGTGTGCCGGTGGCGTACGAGGTTGCCCTGAAGCTCGGCTTGCCGCTGGATATCACCGTGGTACGCAAGCTGGGTGTGCCCTTCCAACATGAGTTGGGATTGGGCGCGATCGGCGAAGGCGGCGTACGGGTGCTCAACGATCGGGTCGTTCAGCAGGCCAGGATCGATGCTGAGCATATTGCCGCAATTACCGATCGGGAGCGCATAACGCTCGAACGTCAGGCACGACGTTTCCGCGCTGGCCGCGCATCGGTGCGGTTGGACGGCCGGACCGCGATTGTGGTTGACGACGGAATCGCCACCGGAGCGACCGCCCGTGCCGCCTGCCAGGCCGTGCGGGCCAGAGGCGCAAACCGCATTGTGCTCGCGACTCCGGTCGCTCCAGCCGGATTGGGCGAGGTAGTGCGAGCCGACGCTGATGACGTTATATGCCTGCGTGAATCGGCCCGCTTTTTCGCCGTAGGTGAGTTTTATCGGCATTTCGATCAGGTGCCGGACGAGCGCGTAACGGAATTGTTGGAGCGGGCCGGGGCGCGCGAGCGACAGCATCCGGTCGAGCAGCCGGTGGTCGACGTCGGGCCCCAGCACCGCGATGACGATGTCTCGATCCCGTCCGGCACGACCCGGTTGGCCGGGCATCTGCACGTGCCGGAGCGGGCGCGCGGCTTGGTGCTGTTTGCCCATGGCAGCGGCAGTTCGCGGCATAGTCCACGAAACAGGCATGTGGCGGCGGCGTTGAACGCCAATGAATTGGGAACCTTGCTGGTCGACCTGCTCACGGTCGAGGAGGAAACCGACCGTGGCAATGTGTTCGATATACGGCTCTTGGCCAACCGGCTGACCGATGTCACCAATTGGCTGCGTACCGCGCCGGAGACCAGCCAGTTGCCGATTGGCTATTTCGGCGCAAGTACCGGCGCGGCGGCGGCGCTCTGGGCGGCCGGCGCACCGGACAGCCCGGTCGCGGCGGTCGTTTCCCGTGGTGGTCGGCCCGATCTTGCGATACCCCGGCTGGCGCTGGTGCGCGCTCCCACGTTGCTTATTGTCGGAGGTGCCGACGAGGTGGTGCTGCACCTCAACCGGATAGCGAAGAGCCATCTGCGGTGCGAAAACCGGCTCGAGATCGTGCCGGAGGCGACGCATCTGTTTGAGGAGCCGGGTGCGCTGGAAGCTGTGTCCTGGTTGGCGGTGGACTGGTTCACCGTCCACTTTGTCCCGGCTCAGGCGGGACGCGACTGACGCTGAGCCGGTTCACGGCCGTTTGATGACGCTCTGCAGATCATCGACACCAAAACCCATCAGCTTGCGCGCCAGATCACGTAGCGCCCGACCTGCGGCGAACTCGGCGCCGATCTCGGGCACCACGGGGTCCGAGCCGCTGCGATGGGCTGTTCCGACGCCGCGCACCACGTTCCCAGCTTCTGTCTTCAGTTCGGCATTGGCCGTTGTCTTGTCATTGTCCTCGAACAGAAACACATCGACTGTCCACTTTCGTACGTGCGTCATCGCCAACCTCCCGACCAATTCACCTTCACAGCAACGATTACGCGCAGCCGGCTGGGCCGGTAGGTACCTTGGTCACTCGCTGAGTCCCGTAACAATCCAGCCGCGTTTGGCGGAATGTTCGGTTCGAAAGTCCCAGCGCGAAAGGACATCTGTCTCTTACGGCCGGTAGCCGTCTGCGATCTGATGACAGTAGATCTGCGGACAAAGGAGGCGGATCATGTCCGAGCAGCACACGCCGTCGGATGCCGCGGTATTGGTAGGAGTTGATGGTTCCGAGGCCAGCCTGTCGGCCGTGGATTGGGCGGCCCGCAGTGCCGCCGAGCTGGATCGCATTCTCTTTCTCTGCCTCGTCATGCCGTCCGATCGCGCATTCTGGTTGCCCACCGAGCCGATCCTGTCCGCCGAGCTGCGAGCCCGTGGCGAGCAGGTTTTATGGCATTCGCGCGACCGCGTGTGGTCAAGGTATCCACGGCTGCGCGTGGTACCGGAGCTCGTTTCGGGCCAGCCGGCCGAGCAGTTGATCCGCTTTGCCGGGCCGCACGATCTGCTTGTGGTGGGCGCCCACGGGTCGGGGCGGATGCAGCGGCTGATGGTCGGGGCGACCAGCACCCAGGTGGCGGCACACGCGTCCGGCCCGGTCGTGGTGACCCGGACCGATGGATTTCCCGTCGATGGACCCATCATTGCCGGCGTCGATAACTCCGAACACGCGGACAAGGTATTGGCTTTCGCGTTCGAAACCGCGAGGCGGCTGGACCTGCCCCTGCAGGTAATACACGCATTCACCGTTCCGCCAATGCTTCCGGGACATGGCATGCAGGTCATGACCCGACCCGATTCGGCGGCACAATTAGCCGTAGTCGAGACCATGAACGCCATCGTTGATCCCTGGGCTGAGAAATATCCCGAGGTGCCGGTGTGTCGAGAGATCGTCCGTGGCGCATCCGGGCGGGTGCTGGTCGACAAGGCGCGTTCGGCTTCCCTTATCGTGGTGGGATCCCGCGGGCGGGGCGGGTTCGCCGGCCTGCTACTCGGATCGGTCAGCCAGCATGTGCTGGCACTGGCGCATTGCCCGGTAGCGGTCGCCCGGTAAGTCGGGATGAGAATGTCGCCGGAGCTGATGGTTAGGAAATGACGTCCGAGAGGTCCCTACGACCGTTGATCGTTGCCGGGTCGACGCCGGCAACCCGGTAGCCCAGCCGAAGAATCATTTGTGGACACGCGCTGAGCGAAAGCCGCTCGGCCAGTTCGACCCGCAAGGCTGGGACCTCCACGATCTGATTGAAAAAGGAAGCGGCAATATAGAATTCCGTGGCGGTCAACAACGCCCGCTGCAGGGCCTGACCGGCCACGAGCCAATCGGTCGCGGTGTCGTGCGGCGTCGCCAAGACAAAGAATGGATACGTGCTCAGCTGGCGGGCCACCTCATCGTGCCAGTCACCCTCGAGCCGTTGATCCAACCCAGGTACCGGAAATGCGGCACCGCGCCAGGCCGCGAGCGGCATACCCTGCGGCCCGGCATCAGTGCTGAGCCAGTGCCACATTTCTGCATTAATCCGCGGGTCGGATTGCTGCGTACGTATGGCGCGAATCGTCAGATCGATGGTGTCCCGCACCTCGTCCGCGGCGGCAATGGGACGCAGCCATGCGCCTTCAATAGCGGCGGCATATCGAACGGCTTGCCGTGCGGCCGGATATATCGGGCGTTCGTCCAGACGCTGCCGATGGGTATGCCGGGCCTGTATCTGCGCATAGAGCCGACGTTCGGCGACACCGCTGTCAGTTGAGGGACCCCGCCGTATGGTGGCCAGATGACCGGGATCATCGCGGCTGGGCCACAGCGACACCAGAGGCTGATAACCCAAATGCCGAACGGCTAGCCGCAGGTTCAATACCGCGGCGGCACAGGCGATGATTTGTTGCCGGCCATCCGGATCGGCCACGGGACTGACGCGCTCCGGATCGGCGAATACGCCAATCTCGCGATCAACGACCGTAAAACGCCACGGCTGGCTGTTATACAGAGAAGGCGCTGCCGACGCCGCCCGTAACAGCACTGCCACATCCTCGGGTGAGAACGGTTTGTCGTCCCACTCGTCCTCGGCGGCCGGGAAAAACATCATGGCTCAACGCAGCCGACGCAGAAATGGATCGGCTGTGTGCGCCGGCGCCACCCGGACCTTCATATCGACCACCACGCAATCCCGGGGCCGCACGATCACCGGGTTGAGGTCGAGTTCGACCACCTGCGGGAGGTCCTCGGCCAGCCGCGCCACCCGATGCACAAGGTCGAGCAATCCGGCGGAGTCCAGTGGTGAGGAGCCCCGAAAACCGGCCAGCAGCGGCGCGACGTGCAGCGATTGCAGCATTTGCGTGGCGTCGATGTCAGTCAGCGGCAGCAGCCGGGTGGCCCGATCCTGCAACAGTTCCGTCGCGGTACCGCCGGCGCCGATCTGCACTAGCGGACCAAACGCACTGTCCTGCACCACCCCAATAAGAAACTCCTGACCCGCGCTGGCCATGTGTTGCACCAGGACACCCCGCAGCTTTGAGCCGTACCGGCGGCTCATTCGCTCGTAAATTGCCCGGGCCTGATCGCCTGTCTCGACCCCCAGTTCCAGGGCATGTTCCTCGGTACGGTGCACCAAGTCGTCCACCAGGGCCTTCATCGCCACTGGTCCATCCACTTGGGACAGTGCGCTCTGGGCGCTGGCGGCGTCGGTCACGACCACGGACTGCGGCAGCGGAATTCCGTAAGCCTGCGCGATATCGCCCAGAGTCGCCCAGTCCAGCCAGCCGCCGGACGGGTGCTCGGTGAGATACCGCATGACCGCGGCTGCCGCCTCATCCGGCCGGATGCCCCTCGGCTGGGGGATCGTTCCGCTCGGGCGCCGACGCCATGCGGCGTAACTGGCGGCGTGACCGAGGGCGCGCAATGCCGTCGCCGGATCGCCGTAAACCGGCACCGATCGGAGGCTGATGTGGACGGTGTCAGGCTGGCCGAATACCGCGCCCACCAACGGTTTGCTGCACTTGGCGGCCGCGACATCGAGAGCACCCCGAAGGTCGCCCAACGCGGTTGGTGCGATGATCGCCAGGACGGCGTCGACGTTGGGGTCAGCGGCGGCCGCGACAATACAGTCGGCGAAGATATCCGGGCTTACGCCGGCGCTGGTGTCAATCGGGTTCACCACGCTTGCGGCGGTTCCCTTCCCCAGCAATGCGCTCAAGGCATCACGGTTCGAGATCGTCGCTATTTGCAGGCCGTACCGCTCACAGGCATCGGCGGCCAGAACGCCACCGCCGCCGGCATTGCTGATGATGGCAACCCGCGATCCGTCGGGGATCGGTTGGCAGCTCAGCAGTGCGACGACGTCGACCGTCTCTTGTAGATCGTCGGTCGGGATGACTCCAGCCTGGCGGAACAGCGCATCCCGGGTGACCGCGGGAGTGGCGCTGGCGGCGGTGTGCGATTGCGCTGCTTTCTGGGCCGCCGCCGACGCTGCCGCCCGGACCGCGACAACTGGTGTACGCGAGGCCAACTGCCGGGCCAGCCGGGAGAATTTCCGCGGGTTGCCGAAGGATTCGACGTAAACCACGCCAACCTTGGTCCGCTCGTCCTGCCCCCACCAGAGCAACATATCGTTGCTGCTGACGTCGTACTTGTCGCCTGTGGACACAAACGTCGATACGCCCAATCCGGCCTGGGCCAAGGACTCCAGTAACGCGATACCAATACCGCCGGACTGGGTCACGATGCCGACATGGCCCGGGCTCGCGGTGTGCCGGGTAAATGAGGCGTCAAGCGCAACGGTCGGTTCGGTATTGGCCAGCCCGATGCAGTTCGGCCCGACCATGCGCATACCGAACTGGTGCACGATGTCGATCAGGCGGCGGCCGGCCGCGGTGGTCAATCCAGAGGAAAGCACCACCAGCGCCCTGACCCCGCACCGTCCACATTGCTCAGCTACATCCGGCACCTGCGCGGCCGGAACGGCCAACACCGCCAGCTCTGGCGGTTCTGGTATCTCGCTCACCGAGGGGTAGACCCGCAGCCCGGCGATCTGCGTCGCGTGCGGATTCACCGGATGGATCGGGCCATGAAAGCCGGATTCCAGCAAATGCGTCAGCACGGCGTACCCGGCGCCAGCGCCTCGATGGCTGACCCCGATCACCGCAACGGACGTCGGCTCGAGCAACGGCGTCAGGCTCGCCACATCGGCCCGACGTTCGCGAACGGTGACCGCGTCAAGATAGCTTTCGTCGTATCGCAGCGGGATTTCGACCTGCAACGTGCCGTCGACCCGCCTCGTCGTCGGAGTCAGCCCGATATCGAAGAACACCCTCAGCATGCGCGAATTCTCGGCCAGGACTTCGGCATGGAAGGCATTGATGCCGTGCTGTCGCGCATACGAAACCACGTGCTCCAACAGCAGCGTCCCAACACCACGGGACTGGCAACGGTCGGCGACGCTCAGCGCGACCTCGGCGCGTTCTGGGGTATCCAAGGTCTGGTACGACACCATGCCGACGATCTCGCCGGCCAGAACGGCCACCAGACAATAGCCGGACGGGGATTCCAGCTGGAGTACTCGATGGACGAAATCCGCGCCCGCGGCATGATTTGTTGTGAAGAACCGGAGATATACGCTGCGCTCGGAAAGCTCGTCGTGAAGTCGGATAAGCGCGTATTCGTCGGAGTGAGTGGCCGGACGCAACTCAATCTGCTCACCGTCGACGAGTAGCGCACGTACGGACTCGGTCGCCTGGGACATCGTTACGCTCCTCGTGGTGCCTTTCTTGCAGTGTGTGACGCATGAGCCCTCCGGTGCTACGGGCTAAGGTCCCAGTCCGGCGCGACCGAGTTCCTCGATGATCCGGTCCGACCACCGGTCGATATCAGGCCAGTCGCGGTGATCACCGAAACGTCCACCAAAGATCCGGAATACGAGCCGACCCCACCAGGACCAATGCGAGGGCTCGATCGCACCGGTGAAGTTGCGGTGGTCACGAGGGTTGATCGCTGCGCGGAATCCGGCAATCTGGGTGGGTTCCTTGCGCATTTTGCGTAGCCATCGGTTCATCGGGTCGGCAAAAGCGCCGCTATGGTCGCCCAGCGAGCTGACGCTGAACAGCCACACCGGCCGCTCGCGCAGGAACACCTGGTTCTGCTCGATGAGGTCGGCCCCGGATTTGAGCCAATGGCCATTGTGGATGGCGCTACCGACGACGGCGGCCGAATACGGTGAAATATCAGCGATCTCGGTCGTCGGTCGAATCGCAACCTGGTAGCCGGCGGCGCTTAGTCGTTGGCCGATGTGGCGGGCAACGCCCGCCGTCGACCCGTGTGCGGTCGCGTAGGCCACAAGGACATCCATAACGTTGTCCCCAGATCATGTCGCCGAGCCCCGTCACGTGGTCGGGTATTTCCCGAGAATCTCGCGAAGCTCATCGACGAACCGCAACGACTCATCGTGCCCGCGCTGCCACACGTTCCGACCGAAAATCAACCCGGTGGCGCCGGCCTCCATTGATTCGCGGGCCTTTTCGAGCATCGCGTCATCACCGGCCCGCTCGCCGCCTGAGACGAGCAGCAGCGTGCGATTCGCCGATCGGACGACCGCGTTGATCGCCTCCTGCGAGGCGAACTCGCTGTCGTAATTGGCGGGGACCGCGGTGCGCTTCTCCGGGTGCGGGAAGTTGACCTTGACCACATCGGCGCCCAACTCGCTCGCGGTACGCGCGGCGTAATCAACGGCGTAGAACGAGTCCTTTCCGCCCTTGGCCTCGATCGCCGAACCCCGGGGATACGCCCAGACTATGAGCGGCATGCCATATTCGTGCGCGTCATGGCGGATACACCGGTATTCCTCGAAGTCTGTTTCCTGAGCCGGGCTGCCGACGTACATCGTGTAGCCGACCGCGTCCGCGCCGAGGCGGATAGCGTCGGCGACGCTGGCATTCAGCGGGGAACGGGCCCGATCGGCCGCGGGTATGTCGGTCTTGCCGTTCAGCTTCAAGATAAGGGGTACTTCTCCGGCGTAGTCCCAATAGAACTTCTCCGCGAGACCAACCTGCAGCACGATTCCGTTGAACGTGCCCTCGATCGCCAACTGAACGATGTATTTCGGGTCGCTGGCGGCCGGATTGGCGAAGAAGTCCCGCGGCCCGTGCTCGAGTCCCTGATCGTACGGGAGAAACAGGCCGGTGCCGTTGTGTAACCCGTTCTGGAACAGGATTCGGTGCAAGCGCGCTTTCTTGCCGGTGTTGAGCCCGAGCTGCCCCAAGGGCGGACGATGTGCCATGGTGCACTCCCATCAGACTCTGTTGTGCACGACCATCAACGGACAATCGATGTCATGAACAAGCTTTGGCAGGGCCGATTCGCTGTGCAGGCCCAGGTAATCCGACCGACTGCGTTCGCCGACCACGAGGAGCTCGGCCTGAGCCGAATTCTCCGCGAGAACCCGGTACGGCCGGCCGTGCTGCACCGCCACCTGAACCTCGACGTCCGGATATTTTGATCGCCACGGTTCGATTTCCATCGTGAGGTACTGGTTCTCGACCTCATCCAGCATGGCGTGGGGTTCCGAGGTTTTCACCGTCATCACCAGTAACGGGCGGGCTCGCAATACCGCCTCCCGAAAGGCGGCCTCCAGCGCGGCCGATGCCCGCTCCGACGGTTCGATCCACCCCATGGTGATCGGAGCATGGAGTTTGCTTGCGCGGCGGTGGGCGATCACGGTCGTGCGCGGTGTGCGTACCGCGACGTGTAATGCGGTTGAGCGCGACAGCAGCTGACTGAGGCGATGGGACGTCGACGGCGGCCCCACGACGACCATGGAACTGTGCCGCGCTGCGTCCAAAAGGGCCTCAGGAGCCGGCTTGTCGCTTAATTCGGTAATTATTGGCAACTCTGGGGCACGCTGTTCGGCTTGGTCCCGTGCGGTGTCACAAACTGCCCTCGACGTACCACAGTGGATCACGTGCAATTCGGCCTGCCGAAGAGCTGCTTCCTCGATGGCCCAGGCAAGTGCCTCCCAGCCGCCGGTGCCGCCGTCGACACCGACGCTGATCCTGCTAGGGCTAGTGGCTGGTTGTGACATCGCAGTTCCTCCTCCCTCCAGTCTCATCTGCTGATCGGAACCCGGTACGGCCATTGGTCCTGAACTTCCGAACCGACGAATGTCCCGTATACGGGTGACTTTGGGCCATGGCTGTTGCTGTCCACTTGCGATGGAATGCAGTGAAGACTGTGCCCATTGCCAGGAGGCGTCATGACTACCGCGATGTCGGATGCACAGCCGGGACTCGGGGTGCTGACCAGCGCCGTGGAACTGGCAATTCGTGCTCCCTCCATTCACAACACGCAGCCCTGGTGGTGGCGGATCGACGAGCATTCCGGCATTGGCGATCTGCGGCTGGGCGCCATCGATCTGTATGCCGACCGATCGCGGCAACTGCGGGTCGCCGATCCGGGTAGTCGGGCGTTGTTGATCAGCTGCGGGGCCGCGCTGTATCTGGCCCAGCTGGCGCTGGCGGCGGCCGGATGGCGTACGACGGTCACCCGGCAGCCGAATCCACTGAATGACGATCATTTGGCGACGATTCTGGTCAGCGGACGGGCTGCCGTCTCGGAGGAATCGCTGCATCTGGCGGCGGCGGCGCGGCGGCGGCGTACGGACCGCCGGCCATTCGCCGACCGTCCGGTCGAACCGGAAATAGTGGCGCGTCTGCAGGCAGTCGCCCATGAGCAGCGCGTTTTCGCACACCAGGTGCGCCGTCGGGAAGACCGGTTGATCCTGGCCGTGGCCGCGGGTCGGGCCAACGAGATCGAGGCGGCCGACCCGTCCTATGCGCGGGAGTTGAAGCGATGGTCGGGTCGAGCTGATGATTCGCCCGACGGCATCCCGGTTTCGGCTGTGCCCGATCTGCCAGATCGGCGCTGTGATGTGCCGTTGCGCGATTTGCCTGGAACGATGACGGTTCCCTCGCCCGTGCAGATCGAGCGGCCTTTGATGCTGGTGATCGGCACGGGTAGCGACAGTCGCTTGGACCGGCTGGTGGCCGGGGAAGCGCTGGGCCGAGTCCTGGTTGAGGCAACGGAATTGGGGCTGAGCGCTTCGCCGTATACGCAGCCGCTGGAGGTTCCCGGACCGCAGTCGTTGATGCGCCGAGTTTTGGGCGGTGTGGGAACGCCGCAGATTCTGTTGCGGATCGGATGGCCCGGGCCGGGACCGGAACCGGCGTTGACACCGCGTCGTGCGGTCCATGAAGTGCTGTGCAGCCAGGCCCCGGTCAGGCCGTATCTCGGGTATTCGCGAGCACCGTAGTCGGTTCCGATAGGTAAGACGAGGTGGGTTCGGTGAACGAGACATTCCGGCTGGGGCGAATGGCCGGCGTCCGGATCGGCGTGAACTGGACGGCGGCGATTATGGCCGCGCTGGTCGCCTATCTGCTGGCCGATTCCTACCTTCCCAGCCGGGTCGCCGGGCAGAATCGGGCCGTATATTGGCTTGTCGGCATCGGGGTGGGAACGCTGTTCCTGGCCTCGCTGCTCGCCCATGAGTTGGCGCACGCTGTCGTTGCCCGGCACGAAGGCGAACGGGTCGAGGGTGTCACGTTGTGGCTGCTGGGTGGCGTGACGAAACTGTCTGATGAGCCGAACACGCCCGGAGCGGATTTTCGAATCGCGATCGCCGGACCGGTAACCAGCCTGCTCATCGGTGGGCTGATCACCATCGGTGGGCTCATCTCGCGATCGCTGGCCGGCCCCGAATTGCTGACCGCGGCGCTGCTCTGGCTCGGTTGGATCAACATCTTCCTCGCCGTTTTCAATCTGTTGCCCGCCGCTCCGCTCGATGGCGGTCGAGTGCTACGCGCCGCGGTATGGGCACGAACCGCGGATCGCCAACGCGGCATCCAATCGGCCAACCGGGCCGGCGTGATCATGGGCTGGATTCTCGTGGCATTTGGCGTTTTCGACGCGCTGGCGGGTGCCTTGTTGGGCGGTCTTTGGCTAGCCCTGATCGGCGTCTTTGTCATCGGAGCGGCCCGCGCCGAACAACAACAGGCGCAGATCACCGAGACATTCAGCGGATTACGGGTCAGGGACGTCATGAACCCGGACCCGGTCGTGGTTCCGGGTTGGTTGACCGTCGATGCGATCATCGCCCGGTTTGTCAGCACGCACGACGCGACCGCCTACCCGGTCCAGGATTGTGACGGCGACATCGTGGGGCTTTTGCAACGTGACCGAATTCTCGCTCTCACCCCTGGGCAGCGAGCGACAACGCGCGCCGATGCCGTCGCGCTGCCTCGAACAAGCGTCGCCACCGCGAATCCGGAGGAGCCGCTGGGCGACCTGCTGGCCCGCATGACGACGCGTTCAGCGTCCCGGCACGCGTTGGTATTCGCCGGCGACACCTTGGTCGGCATCGTTTCGCTGGCGGATATCAACGAGGCATCGGTGCGGATTCGTCTCGGGCTCTCGGCCCGTACCGCCGAAAACGATGCGGGCAACCCGGCGATGGCGGCATCGCGGCGGACCTTGAGGAGCTGATGGGAATGATCGACTACGCGGTGCACCCGATCGTCGTCGGCATCGACGAAACTCCGATGAGCCAACTGGCCTTGCGTCACGGCATCGAGCAGGCGACGCTGCGGCAACGTTCGCTGGGAATTGTCCACGCCTGCGACCATCGGGCACACGTCGTTCCGGCGACGGCAGCGTATCCACTACCGACCGAATCGGTGCCGCAATACAACTGCGAGGAACTCGTCGGAAACGCGATCGCCTTGGCCGGCGAGCAAATCGGTCCCAATCGGGTGAGTGGAATCACGATAAACGGTCACCCCCGCAGCGTCCTGGTTGATCAGTCCTATGACGCCAGCCTGATGATCATTGGTACGCGGGGGCACGGAGCGACGGTCTCCGCTCTGCTCGGGGCAGTGGGCTCCGGTCTGATCGCGCATTGCCGGTGCCCGCTGATGGTGGCGCGACCATACCGGTGCGAGCCCATTCCCGGAACCGGCGTTGTGGTCGGTGTCGACGGCTCGGCCGCATCCGAACAGGCGCTGGGATACGCGTTTGACGAGGCGTCATTGCGCGATCTCCCGGTCGTGATCGTGCATTGCTGGGAGGCGGTATATCGCAGGCCTGGATACGCTGAATCGATCAAGCTGGGACCGCCGGCCGAGCAGGAACAGTGGCTCGAGCAATATGTGTCCGGATTTACCGAGAAATATCCCGCGGTGCCAGTCGTCAAGAAACTGCCGAAAGGTGAGGCCGACACGGCCTTGATCCATCAATCGCTCGGCGCACCGATGCTGGTTGTTGGCTCGCGCGGGCGGGGCGGGCGAATCGGACTGTTCCTCGGCTCAGTCAGCCAAAGTGTTCTGCACCAGGCCTATTGCCCGGTCACCGTGGTGAAAGGGCCCGATCAACCAATGAGCGAGCACGCCCGAGGTGTTGGATAGGCGGCCCGGGAGTATGGCATGTCATCCGTACTGCACGGTGTTGTCCCGCGAGCACCGGGAATAGGGGTTCTCCGGCACTACAAGCGCGAGTGGCTACGTGGTGATGTCATCGCCGGCGTTACCGTCGCGACGTATCTCATCCCGCAGGTGATGGCATATGCCGGCGTTGCCGGACTACCGCCTGCCACCGGTTTGTGGGCGGCAATCGGTCCGCTCGCGATCTACGCGTTACTTGGTTCATCCCGGCAGGTCTCGATCGGTCCGGAGTCGACCACGGCGCTGCTCACCGCGGTCGCGCTCGGTCCGCTCGCGGCCGGTGACTCGGCGCGTTACGAGTCGCTTGCTGTCGTGCTGGCGCTGCTGGTTGGGGGAGTCTGCGTGCTCGGATGGCTGGCACGGCTGGGATTTCTCTCCGACCTGTTGTCCAAGCCGGTACTGACCGGATACCTGGCTGGCGTGGCGGTCATCATGATCACCAGCCAGCTCAAAAAGCTTACCGGGGTGCCGGTTCGCGGAGATAGCTTCGTCCCCGAAGCCCGTTCCTTCCTGAGCCAGCTGGACCAGGTGCACTGGCCAACCGTATTGCTGTCCGCCGGCGTACTCGCCTTTCTCCTGCTGGCGGCCCGGTTGAAACCGCACGTGCCGGGGCCGCTGATCGGAATGTTGCTGGCCACGTTCGTGGTCTACGTCTTCTCGTTACAAAACCACGGAATCGCGGTTGTCGGTGACTTTTCCGCGGGGGTGCTGAGGCCATCTGTGCACGGCCTCAGCCTGCATGACGTCAGCCATCTCATCCTTCCGGCAATTGGCATCGCTATTGTCGGGTTTTCCGACGACATTCTGACCGCACGCGCATTCGCCGATCGCAGAGGCGAAACGATCGACGCCAACCAGGAACTGTTGGCATTGGGTGCTGCGAACTGGTCCGCCGGTGCACTACACGGTTTCCCTATCAGCAGCAGTGGGAGCCGGACCGCGATCGGTGTGGCGACTGGCAGCCGGACGCAGTTGTACTCGCTGGTTTGTTTGGCGGCGGTATTGGTGACAGTGCTTGCCGCACGCCCATTGCTCGCCGCGTTTCCGCTCGCCGCGCTCGGCGCGTTGGTGGTCTACGCGGCTTTGACGCTGATCGACATACCGGAGCTTCGGCGGTTCGCCGCATTTCGCCGTAGCGAGCTGGCGCTGGCATTGGCCACGACCGCAGCCGTTCTCGGGCTCGGCGTCCTGCAGGGCGTCTTGGTCGCGGTTGGACTGTCCATTCTGGACTTGTTCCGACGCCTGGCCCGGCCTCACGACGGGATTCTGGGGCAGGTTCCGGGTTTGGCCGGCATGCATGACATCGACGACTATGCCGACGCAACGCTTATCCCCGGGCTGATCGTGTATCGATACGACGCGCCACTGTGCTTCGCCAACGCCGAAGACTTCCGCCGCCGGGCGCTGGCTTCGCTGACCGTGGATAAGTGCCCACCGCGCTGGTTCCTGCTCAACGCGGAAGCGAACGTGGAGGTCGACATCACTGCGGTTGATGCGTTGGAGAAACTGCGCTGTCAGCTGAACACCCGGGGCATTGTGTTTGCCATGGCGCGGGTGAAGCAGGAATTACGGGACAATCTGGCCGCTGCGGGTCTGGCGGACAAGATCGGTGCCGATCGAATCTTCGTGACCTTGCCGACTGCGGTAGAGGCGTACCAGCGGTGGACGGTGCAGGCCGGTAGGCACGACCAAACGGAGAAGATCTGATGATCGAGGGAGGGGCTGAGAATGTACGCCACAGTTGGTGATCAGCTGCTGATCATGTCCAGCCGGTTGCAGCGATCGATTCGCGATGGAGAAATCCTGGAAGTCCACGGTAAAGGCGGGCAGCCGCCCTATGTCGTTCGGTGGTCTGACACCGGGGATACGACGCTGGTTTTTCCCGGCTCCGATGCTCGCGTTCGTTCGACGCATGAAGATGGTGCGGTACGAACGCGCATTCGGTCCAGATAGGAGCTGCGATCGCGACCGGGCGTGCGTTGGTGTCGTATGACTGCGCTAGTGACTATTGGCCCTACCACGATGGTCGCGGACCGGCATCTACTTGAATTGTCGAGGAGAGCCGGAAAGATAAGGGGCGGAAGCTGCGGGTGTTCCGCACACCACCCATCTCCAAGCCGCTCGTGCGGACGGACTCTCCTCGACGCCAGCCGTATTCCACGTCTGCGGCGTCGGCGATCGGTCCTTGTACGGCCCGGGCAACAAAAGGTGTAAATCAGATGACTTATCAACCTGAGCACCACCATGACCTACCGCAATGGGTCGTACACAGCCATATAAAAATCGAATCGCGGACCATTGACGAGCGGACAGTCTGGGTGGCCGAGGATACCGTTGGCGTCGTTGCCATGGCACCGACCCGAGCGGAGCTCATCAGCCTGCTGCACGAGATGGGCGCGACTCATTAGGGTGTGTTTGGCGCCAGGAGCAGAGCGTCGTGTTCCGAGCTTTCCTAGAGGTCGATGACGACCTTTCCATGCACGTGCCGCGCCGCCTGAAGCTCGACCGCGGCGCGGATCTGCTCGACCGGAAAACGTGCCGCGATCGGCACCCGGAGCCGACCCGCCGCGACCAGGCCGGCGATCTCCTCGAGGGCGCCCGGAGCGGCGTTGGCGCCGTTCGCCGGCGTGATCCCGTCGACCTGGGCGGCAATCGTGGTGATGCGCTCGTCAGGTACGCCAAGTTCGCGTGCCGCCTGCGCCGTGTCCGTCCCGTGCAGGTCCATGACCGCATCGACGCCAGCGGGAGCCAGCGCACGGACCCGGTCGAGGAGACCATCGCCATAGGCGACCGGCTCGGCCCCCAGGGTGCGCAGGGCATCGGCCGAGGTTGCCGACCCCGTCCCGATTACTCGCGCGCCCGCGATGCGCGCGAGCTGGACAGCGAACACACCTACACCGCCGCCCGCGCCGCCGATGAGCACCGTGTCACCCGGGCCCGGGTTGACCACGGCGAGAGCTGCGGCCGCCGTGCGGCCCGCAATAGCAAGGGTGGCAGCGGTGCGGTCGTCGACGCCGTCAGGGGTCCGGTGCGCCTCGCCGCCCACCGCGATGCTCCCCGCCTCTTCCACGACGACGTAGTCGGCAACCGCGCGGGACAGGGCACCGCCGAACACCCGGTCACCGACCACGAACTCGCTCACGCCGTCTCCGACCTGATCCACGACCCCGGCATAGTCGGTGCCGAACCCACACGGCAGGCTCAAGCCGAATCGCGCGGCGGTCTCTGCGTCAGAGGTCATGAACCAGTCCATCGGATTCAGGCCAGCCGCGGTGACCCGCACGCGGAGCTGTCCCGAGCCGGCCCGCGGCACGGGTACCTCGCGGACGCTCAAGGCCTCGGGTCCGCCGAAGGACTCGAACTCGACCGCCCGGCTCGTGTTGACGCTCGGTTCTTTCATGCTCACCTGTCTCTTGCGCGGCTCGTGAGGCAACGTAAACGGATTACGCTTCGTTTTGCGTGACCTCAAGCTAGCACAAGTGGAGCGTGATCCGTTTTGGCCGACGCAAGGACCCGTAGACCGCGGGCGGACGCGACTCGCAACCGCCAACAGCTGCTGGACGTGGCGACCGGCTTGTTCGCGTCGGCCGAGACCGAGCCGTCGATGCGCGCGATCGCGGGCGAAGCCGGGGTCGGCATCGCCACTCTCTACCGGCACTTCCCGACCCGCCAGTCGCTGGTCGACGCGGTCTATCGGGACCAGGTCTCGCGGCTCACGGCCGGTGCCCGTGAGCTACTCGCCCAACTCGACCCGCCCGCAGCGCTGCGACGCTGGATGGACCTGTTCGGGGAGTGGATCGCGACCAAGAACGGGATGCTCGACACGCTGCTCGCGATGGTCGAGTCGGGGGAGATCGCCCATGCCCACACCCGGACTGAGCTGCTCGCGGCCATTGACGACATCCTCGACGCCGGGCGTACGAGCGGGGAACTGCGCGCCGACGTCCCCGCCGAGGACATCGCTGCCGCTCTCATCGGCATCTTCACCGTGGCTGGTTCGCCGGAGCACGAAGCGATGGCGGCGCGCCTGCTGAACCTCCTGATGGACGGACTCCGGCCGTCCGCTTGTGGCTGAGCGAGACTGAAGAGTGCTCGGTGTGTCGGTCCAGGAATAGGCATCGAGGTCTCCGTGCCATCCCGTGATCGCGCGGCCCGTTTCGATGCGCACGTCACGCCCGCTACACCGTCAACTCACCTGACGATCGGCGATACCACGCCCGGCGGATCTCATCAGCTCCCCACACCGCCAGCGGGAAGGGCAATACCAGCGCCAGTTGGCTTGGCGACAAGCTCGTTGTGCCGAGAATGGACTGCAGAAATGGCGTGTAGACGAGCGTCAACGCGAACGCGATCTCCACGGCAATTCCGTACAGCAGCCAGGGATTGCTCGCTATCCCGATCGAGCGCAGCGATGCGTGTTCGGTCCGGGCCGCGAAGGCGGTGCCGATCTGGCATGACACAAGCCCCAGCCACGCCGTGGTGCTTGCCTCCACATAAGTCTGATGCAGTTCGCTGTGCCGGCCGGTTGCCGCCCCGGGATGCCAACCGCCCTGCCATAGCACTAGCAGAAATACGCCAATAACGAGCACGGCCGAAATCAGACCGAGAAATCCCCAGGCCCGGCCCAGCAGGCTCCGATCGACCACGCTGTCACCGCGACGGTGTGGTGGGCGGTGCATCAAACCCGGTTCGGATGGCTCGCGGCTGAGCGCGAGCGCGGGAAGCACATCGGTGCCGAGGTCGATGGCCAGAATTTGCATTACGGTCAACGGCAGCGGGATCAGACCGCCGCTGAGGGCAAAGAGCAGGAACGGCGCCACTTCGGGAACCGCGTGCGTGAATATGTAAAGAATGAATTTTCGTACATTGTCGAAGACGCGGCGCCCCGCTTCGACCGCGGCGATGATCGTCCCGAAGTCATCATCGGTCAGGACCATTGTGGCGGCCTCTCGCGCCACGTCGGTTCCCGAACGGCCCATCGCGACGCCGATATCGGCCCGGTGCAACGCTGGCGCATCGTTCACCCCGTCGCCGGTCATCGCGACCACCTGACCACGAGCACGCAGCGCATCCGCGATACGCAGCTTTGCCTCCGGTGAGCTGCGCGCGAAGATAATCTCCCGCCCGCTCAGGAGAGTGTCGTCGAGCGCGGGCTCGGCCATCGCATCCAATTGCGAACCGGTGATGATTTCCGTACCAGCCGTGCCGATGCCAACTCTGCGGGCTACTTCGGCGGCGGTGAGTCCATTGTCGCCGGTGACCACGTGGATTCGAATGCCGGCGGTATGGGCCTGCGCGACCGCCTCGGCGACACCGGGCCGCGGCGGGTCGAACATTGCGATGAGGCCCAGTAGGCACAGCTCTCGTTCGATCTCCGAGCGGCTCAGCGAGGGTGATGCCGGCAGCTTTCGCGTGGCCACGGCCAGCAGTCGCAGGCCCCGCGTCGCGTAGTCGTCCACAATGCTCGCCAGGCGGTGTCGATCGGCGGCGTCGATCGATCCGTGTCCGGCGATTGAGGTGCAGTAGCCGATAACGGTCTCGGGTGCGCCCTTGGTGTGTACATATTGCCCATCGGGCAACTCGTCTACTGTGGACATACATTTGACGTGCGGGTCGAAGTGAAATATGGCACGCCGGTTACG
This sequence comes from Mycobacteriales bacterium, assembly GCA_040414495.1. GTDB lineage: Bacteria > Actinomycetota > Actinomycetes > Mycobacteriales > QHCD01 > DATAVB01. The sequence continues at coordinate 55,986 of JBEDUI010000054.1, read as the reverse complement.
CTGCCGACCCTGGTCGCTGATCGGCACGCCGACCCGGGCCGCAAGGTCAAGCAGCGCCAGCTCGGTCGGATCGCCGGTCGCCGGCTGATCGGCTATGGCCGGTTGGGCGCTGGTACACAGGGCCGCGGCCCGGGCGATCCGTTGCAGCGCGGCGGTGGGGGCGACCTCGAGGTTCTCGATCGAGACCTCCCGGTCGGGCAGCCACACCGTGGTGACCCGCATCCAATTCTCCGTGAGTGTGCCGGTCTTGTCGGTGCAGATGACCGTCGTCGAGCCGAGTGTCTCCACAGCGGACAGTCGTTTCACGACCGCGCCCCGTCGGGCCATATCGCGTACGCCGATCGCGAGCGCGAGTGTGATCGTGGGCAGCAGTCCTTCGGGCACGTTGGCGACGATGAGCCCGATCGCGAACGTTGCCGCGGCCGACCAGGCCAGTCCAGCCAAAACTCCGACCGGCATGAAAACCAGCCCGGCGCACACCGCTACCAACGCGATCAGCCACGCGACCCGTTTGACCTGCCGCTCCAACGGGCTGTCGGCTTGTGTCGTTCGTTCCGACAGCGCGGCTATTCGACCTATTTCGGTGTGCATTCCCGTCGCGGTGACGATCGCCCGCGCTTCGCCTGCTGTAGCGCTGGTACCGCTGAAGATCAGGTCGCGGGAATCAATCACGGGACGATCGGTATCGAGGAATTCGGCCGACCGGGACGCGGGCAGCGACTCACCGGTCAGCATTGACAGATCCACCTCGAGCTCGCCGTCGATCAATCGGGCGTCGGCACAAATCCGGTCGCCTTCCTCGATCAGGAGGACATCTCCGGGTACGAGCGTGCGCGCCGGCACCGCTTGCACATGACCATCGCGGAGCACATGCGCGGTGAGCGGAAGATATGCGCTGAGCGCCTCGACCGCGCGCTCGGCCTGTTGTTCCTGGATAAACGCGAACGCGGCGTTGAGCAGAACGACCACGAGAATCGCGCCGGTCAGCAAAGGGGTTCCCGCGATCCAGGCCAAGGCCGCCGCCACAATTAACAGCAACGCCAACGGATGGATGAATTGATTCAGCAATTCCCGCGGCCAACGGCGTCGGCGCCGTCGCGACAGCTCATTCGGTCCAAACGCGACAAGCCGGCGATCGGCTTCGCGGCTGGTCAAGCCAGCGCCGGTTGCGCGAAGATGGCGCCACAGCAGCGACAGCGGCTCCCGCGGATCCAGTCCCGGGCTGGGGGCCTTGTCGGCCGTAAGCGTATTGCCATCCGCATGCACTGGTGACGCTCCCTGGTGTCACCGTCCACCGTCGGTCGATCGGCCGCGCTGATATAGAGGCCAATGGCCCGCCGGCTGATGGCTTATGCCCGGTCCGACCGAGGCGGGCCCGAATCGTGTCAGGTCCTTGGGCTGCGCACGTCGTGACTTTCGGCCGTATACCGGTCCCGCCGCGTGGCATTGACTTGATTCATGGTGGTTGACCGGAATCCTTTGTTGGTCGCGACCGGCGTGCGGAAGGTGTATCGCACCGGGTCGATCGAAGTGCTGGCTCTGCGGCATCTCGACTTTGTCGTCCGGCACGGCGAGCTTGTCGCGGTCATGGGTCCCTCCGGCTCAGGCAAGACCACGTTGCTCAACTGTCTGTCCGGATTGGACGACATCGACGGCGGTCAGGTCCTGATCGAGGGTCGGGATTTGTTCGCCATGTCGGATACCGAACGGACCGAGCACCGCGCCCACGCGATGGGTTTCGTATTCCAGGCATTTAATCTCATCCCGGTATTCACCGCCGCTGAGAACGTAGAGCTACCGCTGTTGCTGACCGGTACGCATCAGGCCGAAGCCCGGCGACGCGCACTGTCCATGTTGGAACGCGTTGGACTCGGGCATCGTGTGAACCACCGGCCCAGCGAAATGTCCGGTGGGGAACAGCAACGCGTCACCATCGCCCGTGCCCTGGTGGCCCGTCCCGCGATCGTGTGGGCCGATGAACCAACCGGCAACCTCGACAGCACAATGGCGACCGAGGTGATGGACCTGCTCTGCGAGCTCAACGCCACGGAGGGCCAGACGATCGTGCTGGTCACCCACGACCCAACCATTGGTGGGCGCGCGCCGCGAGTCGTCACCATGCGCGATGGCAGCCTGGTCGAAGACGTCCGGCAGTCCCCGGTCCCGGCGGCGGCACGATGACATGTACCCGAACCTGCTCGTACCGCTGCTGATCACCGTCCTGATCGGTCTTGCCGCCGTGGTCCTTTTCGCGGCGCGCCAGCCGGTGTCCCGGCGATTGGCGGTACGGCAGATCGCACGTCGGCCGCTTGAGGCGTCCCTGGCGATTATCGGCTCGATTCTGGGCACCGCGATCATCATCGGTGCGCTCGTGGTCGGAGACACGCTGAACTTTTCCGTACGGCAGGAGGCTTATCGCACGCTCGGTCCGATCGATGAACGCATCACCGCACCGAATTCGGCGGTAGGTGGGCAAGTCAACGCGCGGCTGGCAACGCTGCGGGGAAACCCGAATGTCGACGGCGTATTTACGACGTCGGTCGACCAGGCCGCGGCGGTTCGAGGCTCCCGGGCCGAACCCCGGGTGCTGGCCTGGCAACTGGACTTCCCCGCCGCGGCGGGGTTCGGCGGCGCGGCCGGAGCCACCGGTATCTCCGGCCCGACGCCGAAGCCGGGCCACGTGGTCATCAACGAGCCATTCGCCAATTCGTTGGGTGTCCATCGTGGACAGATCGTGACGCTCTTTCTTTACGGACGCGGCTTCCGGGTACGGATCGATCGGGTGCTGGCGCAGCGTGGGCTGGCCGGGGCGGGCTTGGGCGCGACTCTCAACCGAGACATATTCGTCGCGCCGGGCACGCTCGATGCCGCCGCCGCGGCCGCCGGGACCATGCCGCGCTCGGTGACATTCGTCTCCAACCGCGGCTCGGTCGAGGGCGGCAACCACCTGACCAGCACCGTGACGCGCGATATCGGCACCGCACTGGGGCCGCTCGCCGCGAGCACCCAGGTGGCGACACCGAAACACGACGTACTCAAAGCAGCGAAAACGACCGGGGACGCGCTGGGCAGCGTCTTCCTCATGATTGGCAGTTTCAGCATTATCGCCGGTGCCTTGCTGCTGGTGAATATCTTCGTCATGCTCGGCGAGGAGCGAAAGTCGCAGCTGGGAGTCCTGCGGGCGGTCGGCATGAAGCGTTCGTGGCTGATCGGTTCCTTCACCATGGAAGGCGCGGCTTACGCCATTCTGTCGGCTATTCCGGGAATTGCCGTTGGTATTGGGGTTGGGTACGCGGTGGCCCTGGTCGCGGCCCAGATCTTCAAGAGTTGGTCGGCAACGGGTACCGGATTGAATATCGCGTTTGCCGTGACACCGACCAGCATCATCAACGGTACGGCGCTGGGTTTGGTCATCGCGTTGCTGGCGATTCTGCTCACCAGTGTGCGGATCAGCCGGTTCAACATTATCGCCGCGATCCGGGATCTGCCCACTGACGGGGGACGGCAACCACGGCGTCGGGCGTTGGCTTTCTCAACCTCGGCAGCGATTCTCTGTGCTGTAGCGGCCGTGCCGGCGGTCATACGGAGTCAGCCCGAGCTGACATTTATCCTGCCGGCATTGGCGGTCGCCTGCGCGACTCCGCTGTTGTTGCGGATCATGCCGCGCCGTGCGGCATTGAGTCTGGTCTCGGGGACGATTCTCGTGTGGAGCCTGGTGGCCAGTGTGGTTCGACCGCACGTATTCGACACGCCGTCGATGGCGATCTTTGTCATTCTGGGTACGCTCACGGCGTTTTCCGGTGTGGTGCTGGTGAGCGAAAATCAGGCAATTCTGTTGCGCCCGTTCCGCCGGTTGACGAACGGGCCCGGTCAGGCCGGATTGGCCACCCGGTTGGCGGTGGCGTATCCGCTCGCGAAGCGATTTCGCACCGGAGCGACGCTGGTGATGTACACGCTGATCATGCTGGTGCTCGTGCTGCTCACCGAAATCACGGGTGTCATCAACGCCAGCGTCAACCGGTCGGTGGCCGAGGCAACGGCCGGATACACACTGCGGCTGGACTTTAATCCGCGGGCCGGTGGTGGCGTCGCGCCGGCGCGCATAGCCGAAACCGGAGGGCTGACGCGGGTCGCTCCATTGGTCAGCGCCGTAGGGGAATCCACCGACCCGGGTCACCGCACCAAAGACCTGCTCGACACCGTGGTCGTAGGCGTGCCACCGAATGCCATCACCTCGATGAGCTTTGGGAAGCGGCTGACTGGTCTGCGCTCGAATTCCGCCGTCTGGTCCGCGCTCGCACAGCACCCCGATTATGTAGTGCTCGACCCGTTCTACGGGGCAACCGGCGGGCCGGCCGGCAGCTATTACAAACCCGGCGACCACCTGACCCTCGTCAATCCCGCAACGGGCCGGTCCGAGCGAAAGACCATCGCCGGAATTCTCACTAATGGCATGATCTTTTATCCCAACGGGGAAAGCCAGACCGTTTATCCACTCGTCACCAGCGACGCCGCGGTACGGCAGTTGTACGGACCGGCGGCTCAGGTGAACAGCGCGTTGGCGACCACCGCGCCGGGCGTCTCCGCCGATCGACTCGCCCCCAGCCTGCAGGCCCGATATCTGGGCTCCAGCCTCGTGGCCACGCCGGTCGCCACCAATGTTCGGCATCTTTACGCCGCGAATACCGCCTTCTTCCGCCTGATGCAGGGATTTCTCGCGCTGGGTTTGTTGGTCGGAGTGAGCGGTCTGGGCATTGTGATGGTGCGGGCGGTACGGGAGCGGCGGCGCGATATCGGTGTGCTGCGCGCGCTGGGTTTCCAGTCGCGCACGATCGAACAGTCATTCCTGACCGAGAGTTCGTTCGTCGCGCTGCAGGGAATTGTGCTCGGTGCGATTCTCGGCGTCCTGACGACCTGGCTCATGTATCAGAAAAGCGCCCAATTCGCGAATCTGCACGGCGGATTCCCGATTGAATGGGCGACCATCGGTCTGTTGCTCGTAGCGACCTTTATCGCCTCAATGCTCGCGACGATCGGACCAGCTCGCCGCGCGGCCCGGATCAGTCCTGCGCTGGCGGTCCGCGTCGCTGGTTGACCTGACCCGCCCAGCGTTCACCGTAGACCGGCGAACAGATCATCCTCCGGCAGCTGGGCGCCGGTCGTATCACGGGCGCGCACGAACGTCTCGGTACCGAACAGCTCGCGGAACCTTTCCTGTCCGAGCCCGAGGAAGAACGCGTTGTCGAGCTGGCTGGCGTGCGCGGCGAGGGCATGAAACTTCTGCTCAGTGAACTTTCGGATGTCGATCCAGCTGCTGATGTCCGCGTCGGGTAGGCCGATCACCGGGTCATCTGGGCTTGGCTCGTCCCAGTCGCCGCCGGCCGCACGCACAGCTTCCGCGAATTCGGCCATGGTTGTCTGCGGCAGCGTGCTCCAGTAGAGCTTCGCCGGGACGCCGGTGTCGATGAGGAGATCCGCGGCGGCCATCGTGATTCGGTGCGCCTGGATATGGTCCGGGTGTCCGTAGAAACCGTTCTCGTCGTAGGTGACCACGACATCTGGCTCGTACTGACGCATGATCGTGGCCAACCGCCTGGCCGCGTCCTGGACCGGCGTACTCCAGAACGAACCGTGCGCCTCGTTCGTCGACCAGCCCATCATCCCGGAGTCGACGTAACCCAGTAGCTCAAGGTGATCGACACCCAGAATCGAGCAGCTGCGTTCGAGTTCCGTCCGACGAATGGCAGCGACCGCGTCGGGATCGTGGCCGGGTGCACCGGGCTTGACCCCGCCTGGGCCGTCACCGCACTGCCCGTCGGTGCAGGTGACCAGCACCGTACGAATTCCCTCAGCGGCGCAGCGGGCCAACAGTCCGCCGGTGCTGCTGGCCTCGTCGTCGGGATGTGCATGTACGGCCATCAGTGTCAAGGGATGTTCGGTCATGAACGACTCCAGTCCGCAGCCACCGGCGTCGTCGCCGCTGGTGGGACTGTACCTACCGCAGGTCTGCAACGCACAGGCAAGGCGGTATCGAACGCCTATCCGACCACTGATCGTCCCTTGTGGACAGAGTCAACAAATGTGAGAGCCGGGCCCCGCTGAAACCCTTACTGCGCAGTCGAATTCTCCAGTTCGCGTTTGGCCAGTAAGAGCTCCTCGTCCACTTCTCCGGGTAGCCGGCGACGCAACAACGGGCCGAATTCGGTGACATTTCGTTGCGCCGACTCCACGGCACCGGCCGGATTTTCGCGTCGATCCGCGCGTATTGCTCGATGTCCATCACGAATTCGAGGATCTGGTCCGGGCTCGCCTGGATCAGCTGCGTGCTACGGGCTTCGACCATGGGAGAAATCTGACGGCTGGCGCCGACGGCGGTGCGGCAGCCGTTGTCGGACTCGAGTGTCAGACTCTGGCGTATGAAGTATGTGCTGCTGATCTGCGACGACGAGTCCAAGTCTCCGAGCAACGAGGAACTGGACGCCGATCCTGTGCACCAGGCGTGGCTGGCGGATCTGGACCGGCGGGGCGGCAGGCTGTACGGCGCGCGGTTGCGGCCGATCGCCGATGCCACGTCGGTGCGGGTGCGCAAGGGGGAGACGCTCGTCTCGGACGGACCGTACGCCGAGACGAAGGACTTCGTCGGCGGCATTGTCGTCATCGACTGCGCCGACCTCGACGAGGCGATTGTGATCGCCGCCGGCCATCCGTACGCGCAATGGGGCGGTGTCGAGATCCGTCCACTGTGGGAATGACGGTGGGAATGCGGGCGTCCGATGACGCCGTACGCACCGCGGTCGACGCGGCATATCGGGATGCCTGGGGTCAGGTCGTCGCGACGCTGATCGGACTGACCGGGGACTGGGATTTGGCCGAGGATTGCGCGCAGGATGCGTTCGCGGCGGCGTTGGCGACGTGGCGGCGCGACGGCATTCCGAACAATCCGGGTGCGTGGCTCACCACCACCGCGCGCAACCGGGCGACCGACCGCCTGCGTCGCGACGCCACCGGCCGGGCGAAACTGCGGCAACTCGCCGTATTTGTCCGAGAAGAGCCATCGATCGAGGAGATCCCGGACGAACGCCTGCGCCTGATCTTCACCTGCTGCCATCCGGCATTGCCGTTCGAGGCCCGGGTCGCCCTGACGTTGCGCACGCTGACCGGACTGAGCACCGGCGAAATCGCCCGGGCGTTCCTGACCGCCGAATCGGCGATGGCGCAACGCCTGGTCCGGGCCAAACGCAAGATTTCCGAGGCCGGAATTCCGTACCGGGTCCCGCCCGCCGAACTGCTGCCGCAGCGGCTGGCGGCGGTACTCGCGGTGCTCTACCTGATCTTCAACGAGGGCTACGACGAGCACGACGAGACGCGTGCCCTGGCGGCCGAGGCGATCCACCTGGCCCGAGTGCTGACCCGGCTGATGCCGACCGAACCCGAGCCACGCGGACTGCTGGCGTTGATGTTGCTCAACGAGGCGCGGCGGGCCACCCGTACCGATGATGGCGTGTTAGTGCCCCTGGAACATCAGGACCGAGCCCAGTGGGATCGCGGGTTGATCGACGAAGGCGTCGCGGTGTTGGACGACGCGATCAGCATGCGCCGCGGCGGTCCGTACCAGGTGCAGGCCGCGATCGCAGCCTGCCACGACACCGCGGCCGACGTCGGGAATACGGACTGGCCTCAGATAGCCCGGCTCTACAACGAGTTGCTGCGGCTGGCGCCCTCGCCGGTGGTCGAGCTCAATCGCGCCGTCGCGGTGGCGATGGCGGAGAGTATTCCGGCCGGCCTCGCGCTGGTGGATGGGCTGGTCGAGTCCGGTCGGCTCGAGAAATATCACCTGCTGTACGCGACCCGGGCCGATCTGCTCAGACGGGACGGCCGCAAGGACGAGGCAAGAGCGGCGTACGAGCAGGCGCTCGGGTTGGCGCCGACCGAGGCCGAACGACGTTATCTGACCGGGCGGATCGGGGAACTCTAACTTTTTTCGGCGCGATGTCGATGTCGCGTCGCGGCCTTCGTCAGTGGGGCGAAATCGAGAACACGAGAAGGGAATTAGTCATGACTCACCCACTGCCCACGATCGTTGACCGGGCCACGTACCAAGCCGAACTGGACAAACTGCGGATCAGGGAAAAGGCACACACCCGCGAAGGCAGCGCGATCGCCGCGGCCCGGCGCCGGCTGCCGATGGTCGAGGTGGACGCGAGCACCCCGTTGATCGGGCCGAACGGGCCGATCACCCTGCTTGATGCGTTCGAAGGCCGCCAGCAGTTGCTCGCGTACTACTTCATGTGGCACGACGGGCAGCCCGCCGCCGGGCAATGCGAGGGCTGTACGTGGATCACGACCCAGGTCATGGAGCTGGCGTACCTGCACTCGCGGGACATCACGTACGCCGTGCTGTGTCAGGGCCCGTACGCCGAAAGCGTTAAATACCGGGATTTCATGGGCTGGGATATTCCGTGGTATTCGGCCCGCGACTCTCGCGACACCTTGATCGCCGGGCGCGCGCCGTTCGTGTTGGCCAGCTATATACGCGACGGCGACCGGGTCTTTGAGACCTACTGGACGACCGGTCGTGGCGTTGAGGCGATGGACAACAACTACGCGTTGATGGACCTCACGGTGTACGGACGGCAGGAGCCGTGGGAGGACTCTCCGGATGGTTGGCCCCAGGAGTTTGACGGCTTCGTACGGGCAGGCGGTCGGCCGATCGCGCAATGGCCGCGCATCGAGGCCGGACGTTCGGACGACATTTCCGTCGGTTAGCTGGGGCAGTTGCACCCGGGCGGGCTGGACGACTCAATGCGATGGAGTCGCCAGCTCGCCGGGGGCCAGTCGCCGGTCGGTGATGGCGGCCGCGAGCCGGGGGAGCGGGATCTGGGTGGCGTTGGCATGGTGTTGCAGACGCAGCCGGGCCGCGTCGGGGGTGAGGTTCAGCGTTCCGGCGATCATGCCGATGGCGTGGCCCACGAGTACGCGGTCGTTGAGGGCGTTCAGCGTGGCTCTGGTGAACAGCGCCTCCCGATGGGTCGGGATGTCCTGGGTCAGGGCGAGAACGGTCAGGTCGGCGAGGGTTTTGCCGATGAGGAGATCGTCGTCGCTCGCCTGGGTGTCATTGCTGTAAAAGAGGTTCAGGCCGCCGAGGGTGTTCCGCCCGAGTCGCAGCGGTATTGCGTCGACCGCCGTGTAGCCGGCATCGCGGGCGGCTTGGGCCAGATCGGGCCAGCGATCCTCCTGGGTCAGGTCGTCCGAGCGGACCAGCTGGCCGCTGGTGACGCAGTCCAGACAAGGTCCCTGCTCGTACTGCGCCTGCAGCATCTCGATGAACTGCGCGGTTTCGTTGGACGCGATCAGGACGGTGACGCCACCACGCGGGTCGGCGATCAGGATTCCCGCGGCCACGGCGGGCAGCAACTCGGTGGAGGCGGCTACGACCGCGGACAGGGAGCCGAACGTATCGGAGGGGTCGACGACGAGCCCGGTTGTGATATCCGAGAGCGTCTCGGCGAGGGTGCTGCGTGCCGCGGATGTGCTCACGGGATTACTCCGTCCACTGACTCAATTCGGTACGCCAGGCGACGACGTCGTCGGCGACCTGTCGAAGCGATCGTCCCTCCGCGAACGCGCGCGCCTGCAACCGGGCGAACGCCTGCGGCAAAGTGATGTGCAGTCGTGCGGCCAGCATCCCGGTGGCGATGCTGACCTGGTGATAGGACTCGTTCGGCGGTGCCCACTGTCCTCCAGCAAGCTGGACCAGCGCCATGTCGGCCAGAACGGCGTGGGTCACGTAATCGGCCAGCACGGCGGCGTCGGCCGATTCGGGTCGGGGCAGGCCACCGGTCCGGCACCGGTAAAGCGTTAGCGTTCCCAGTTTGATGGCGCCGGTGTGGAGCGGGAACGCGAAAATCGCGGCCGCTCCGTCGCTCAGCGCGGCATCGCTGAAAGCTGGCCAGCGGGCGCTGTCCCCGACGAGGTCGGGCACGAAGACCGGGCTGCCCAGGCGGTGGGCATCCGCGCCGGGGCCTTCGCCCATCGTGAATTGGGCTTCGTCCAGGCGCGCTGCCCACGGGTCGCTGGCGCCGAACAGCTCCTCGGGGCCGGCGGTACGGGTTCGCAGGGTGATCGCCACACTGTCGATGCTCGGCAAAACCGCTGCGCATCCGCGAGCGACCGCGGCCGCCCAACCGTCCTCGCTCGGCCGTTGGCCGGCGACGAGCACTATGCGCCATAAGCTGTGCAGCCGGTCCTCGTCAGTCACCTGTGGTTCCCCCCACAGCGGATGAACGGTAGTCGATCATCAAGGTCTCCGCGCTCTGGCCGCGCGGGCTGGGCGAAGCGACTGGAGATAACCCGCAGTGGTATTTCACACCTTCGTCCATTTTGTCGAAGCGAGGCCGTAAATGCCGAAGGCGATCAAACCGAGCGCCGCGCTGCCCAGCAACCACGGTCCGTAGGTTTGGTGGGACAGCGTACGAAGCGCGCCATCGAGCCCGGTGGATTTCGCCGGGTCCGCGGTTGCGGCGGCGTCCACGACCAGGACGCCCGCGAGGGTGACGACAACTCCGCGGGCGGTGGAGCCGATGGCCCCGACCGCCACCACAATTCGCCGGGTCGTGGCCTCCATCCGTGCGATCCGCAGCTCTTTGACGAATGTCCTACGTAGACCGTCGGCCATCATCGTGGCCCCGACAATGACCACGACACAGCCGATGACGCCGACCAACCAACGCCCTCCGGTGTGGTGCATCAGGCGCGCGGTGAGGCCGGCCTGCTGCTGATCCTGCCCGGTGTTGGACGACCCGGTGAGGACGCTGATCGCGGTGGCACACAGTCCCGCGTAACCCACACAACGCACCAGTGAGCTGAGCCGGGCGCTCGTTTTCCGGCCGTCGGTGGCGGTGCCGTAAATGGATTGGCTCAATTGCCACAATGCGTACGCGGCGAATCCACCGGCCAGCGCGATCAGCAGCACCGTACCGCCCGAATGCGAGGCCACATCGGCCAGTGCGCCTTTTTGATTGGCCTGTCGGCTGCGCTGGCCCATAGCGATCTTGATCGCGAGCCAGCCCATGAGCAGATAGACAACGCCGCGCGCCAACAGACCAGCACGGGCCGCGACCGCCATAACCCTGCTGTGCGCCACCTCGGAGCCCGACAATGACAGCGATGTCACCTGATCCGCCTGTTCCGCCGCGTCGACCCGTCTCAGGACCCCGGACCTCCGCCGGCTCGCTCGGTCAATTCGGGAGTGATACTTCCCGCGACGGATCGAACAATTCCCGAGCGCGGATTGCAGATTCGATTCAGGTCGAGTGGCGCGGCTGAACGATCGCGAGTTGGGCCGCGTTCACGGGCGACTGCGGCGGCTGCCCGGTCAGCACCCGTACCACCTCGTGCGCCGCGAAATCGCGCACCGTGTGAATGGCTTCCTCGGAGTAATAGGCCGCATGTGGCGTAATGACGACATTGTCCAGACCGAAGAGCGGATTCTGCGGCGTCCAGTCCCGCTGCTTGGCCGGTTCCTCCTCGATGTCGTCCAGGCCAGCGCCGCCGATCCAGCCTTCCTTGAGCGCCACGTACAGAGCCTCGTCACTGACGATGGGCCCGCGAGCGGTGTTGATCAGAATCAGCGTCGGTTCATGCGCCGCAGTTCCGCTTCGCCAATGCGGTGGTGGGTCTCCTTGGTCAGCGGCGCCTGGATCACCAGGTAGTCCGACTGCTCGATCAATTCGTCGAATGACACCGGGGTGGCGCCGTGGGCGGTCACGTCGTCCGGCGCCATGTACGGGTCGTGTGCGATGACGTGCACGCCGAATGCGTGCGCCCTGATGGCGATCGTCTGCGCGATCGCGCCGAACGACAGCAGCCCCAGGGTCCGTCCCTGCATCCGGTGGATCGGCTCGCCGGACTGCCATCGCCAGACTCCCGCGCGGGTGGCCCGGTCATAAGTGGCGATCTTTCTGGCCGCGGCCAGAAGCAGAGCCATGGCGTGATCGGCGACCTCGTTCTGGCACCAGTCGTTGGGCACGTTGGTGACCAGGATTCCGCGTCGAGTCGCCGCGTCCACGTCGACGATGTCGACGCCGGTGCCGTACCGCGCGATGACCTTGCAGCGGGTAAGAGCGTCGATAGCCCGCGCGCCGACCGTGGCGTATTGGGCGATGATCGCGTCCGCGTCGCTGGCGGTTTCGATGACATCGTCCTCGGTCTTGCACTGGGCGGTAATGAGCCGGAGTCCGGCGCCTTCGATAATGGCGCGTTCGATATCAACGTCGCCGTAATCGTAGTCGGCGATGACTACGGTTTGCTGCATCGTGTTGGTCATTTCTTATCACCTTTACGCGAAAGGATGGCCGCATTCTCCCCTAGGTAATTCGTCCTAGGTGATCGACGCTCCTTCCGAAGCGGTGCGGGCGACCCGCGAATACAACGAGAGAATTCCGCTGGGATGACGCGGCGGCTCGGCTTTCCAGGCACGGCGGCGTTCGGCCAGTACCTGTTCGACCTGATCGGCTGGGAGCTGCTCACCGGCAATCCCGACGATGGCCAGGCGGCGTTCGGGCACGTTGATCTCGATGAGGTCATGGTCGGCCACCAGTGCGATGGGGCCGCCGTCGATTGCCTCCGGAGCGACATGCCCGATGCAGGGCCCGCGCATCGCGCCTGAATAGCGACCATCGGTGACGATCGCCGTCGTGGTGTTGAGGACCCGATCGGCGGCGAGAATAGCGGCGGCGAAATACATCTCGGGCATGCCGTTCGCGCGCGGCCCCTCGTACCGGATGACCATGACGTCGCCGGGCGTCAGTTCGCGCCGTATCAGTGCGTGTACGGCATCATCCTCGTGCTCGAAAACGCGAGCAGGGCCGGTGTGAATGTGCATTTCCTTGGGCACCGAGAATGTTTTGATCATGGCGCCGTCGGGGGCAAGATTTCCGTACAGGACGGCAACCCCGCCGTCCATGGCGAATGGATCCGAGCGGGGCCGGATGATTTCTTCTTTATTGGTCTTGTAATTGTTCAGGTAGCCGCGCCGTTCGGCGAAGAAGAACGGGTCCTGCTCGATCTCGTCGAGGTTATCGCCGAGCGTTTTGCCGGTGACGGTGATGCAGTCCAGGTGCAGCAGATCTCGTAGCTCGAGCATGACGGCTGGGACACCGCCGGCATACCAGAGGTATTCGGCCGGATATCGGCCGATCGTCTTGAGATCGGCCAGCACCGGGACCCGCCGGTGGATACGGTCGAAGTCGTCGATGGTCACCTCGATCCCGGCCTCCCGGGCGATCGGCGGCAGATGGAGCAGCGCGTTGGTCGACCCGCCAATGGCGGCATGCAGGACAATGGCATTCTCGAACGCTTCCCGGGTCAGGATGTCGCTCGGCTTGATGTCCCGCTCGATCAGCGACAGCAGCTGCTTGCCGGTGGCGCGGGCGTACCGCAGGAGCTTGGTCAACGGCGCCGGGATCAGGGCGGATCCGGGCAGCGCGAGTCCCAGTGCCTCGGCGAGTACCTGTCCGGTGCTGGCACTGCCCATGAACTGGCAAGCCCCGCAGGTCGGGCAGGCGCCCCGCTGCGCGCGCTCCAGATCCTGCCGGGGCATTTCGCCGCGCTCGACGGCGGCCCCCATGGACCACAATTCGCTCGAAGTGAGGTAGTCGGGTCCGTTCAGCTGCGTGCCCCCGGGCAGGTGGATGGCCGGCAGGTTGCAACGCGCGATGGCGAGCAGGTGCGCGGGGACCGATTTGTCGTTGCCGGAGATCAGGACCATGCCGTCGTGAGGATGCCCCAGGGCATGGATTTCGACCATGGCCGCCATAATGTCGCGCGAGATCAGCGAATAGCTCATACCGTCGGTGGCCTGGGCTACGCCGTCGCAAATGTCGCTGACCGTAAAAACTCCCGGTTTCCCGCCGGCCTCATAGACACCGTTGCTGACTTCCTCGATCAGCTCGCGAAAGTGAAACGTCCCTGGATGGCCCATACCGTAGGCGCTGTCCACCAGGACCTGCGGTTTGGCGAGATCTTCCTCGGTCCAGTTCATCCCCATCCGGAGTGCGTCTCCCTGATGGTTGACCATGCGGAGCCGCTGGCTGCGAAGCGGCGGTACGGCTTCTTCCATCAGCTTTCCCTCCAGATTCCCGACAATGTTCGCCATTAGTGGACTTAATCTGAATTTCAACGCGGGCTTTACGCAGCTGGCGACGGACAGCCCTCACTTTAAGCGGGTTTGCGCGCACCGGCGCGCCGGCCAGGACCGACTCTGTCTGCCTTGCGCGCGGCCTGGGCGATATCCGGTTAATTTTGTCCCGGCGTACGGTGATATTTCGACACTGAAATGTAATGCCAGTAGCGTGCGGCCGATTTGCGGTCAGCCTCCCGGGACACCAGTATCGTTGCGTGTTGCCCTCCGCTGAGGTCGCGGAAGCCGTCAGATACGGGTGTGAGGCGATGATGGCGGATGAAAGTAGTTATGAAGAGAGTTTGCGATCCTGTTTCATTACGCTCTAGAAATCCTGCTATTTCGCGCCAGATTGGCGTAGTGAGATCTCGGCGTATCTAAGTCCGCAACCTAGCTCGAGCCGAAGGAGCGGCGACATGATCGATCGGCTAGCTATTTTCGGTGGCACCGGCGACCTCAGCGCGCGGTATTTGTTGCCCGGCCTGGTTGCCCTGCGAGCGGCCGGGCAGCTCACCGACCAGTTCGAGTTGACCTGCGCTGACCGCGGTGAGCGGACCAATGATCAGTTCCAGTCCTGGGTCAGCGCACAGCTCGACCGTTATGCCGACGCGTGGCCGGTCGATGCGGGCAAAGCCATCGCGGCATCGGCCAGCTTTCGGCGCGCGGATATCACCCAGGTCGCCGATGTCGCGTCGATCATCTCCGGTGATGACCGGCCCGTCGCCGTCTACCTCGCGCTGCCGCCGGCGCTGTTCTCGCGCGCCGTAGACACGCTGCATGAGGCGGGCCTGCCGCCGGGCAGCCGGATCGTGCTGGAAAAGCCGTTTGGCGTGGACCTGGCCAGTGCGATCGAGCTGAATCGGCTGTTGGCTGATGTGGCGCCCGAGGACGCTGTTTTCCGGGTCGACCATTTTCTGGCCATGACGACTGTCGAGAATGTGCTCGGCAGCCGGCTGGCCAACCGGGTGCTCGAGCCACTGTGGAACAGCGCCCATATTTCCGAGGTAGAGATTGTCTGGGACGAGCGCCTCACGCTCGAGGGCAGGGCTGGATATTACGACGGCGCCGGGGCACTCAAGGACATGGTGCAGAATCACCTGCTGCAATTGCTCTGCCTGGTAGCGATGGAACCGCCGATAAGCCTCGGCGAGCGCGACCTACGGGACCGGAAAGTCGACGTATTGCGGTCCGTGCGTCCCCTCACAGATAACGACGTACGACATCGCACGCGCCGGGGCCGTTATGGTGCGGGCCGTATCGGTGACCATGAAATCCCCGCCTACCGCGACGAAGAGGGAGTGGACCCGAATCGCGGCACCGAAACATACGCCGAGATGGACCTGGAACTCGACAATTGGCGATGGGCCGGAACGAAGTTCCGACTACGCAGTGGTAAAGCGCTCGGCGACGATCGGAAAGAGGTCACCGTACATTTCCGATCGGTGCCACACATGCCGTTCGGACACAGCGGGGACGTCCTGCCCAATATCCTGCGCTTCGGCCTCGACCCGGAAACCCTGACGCTCGACCTGACCGGGACCGGCGCCCGCGCGCGGACGTTCGCCCCGCTCCGGCTGACCGCGCAACTGGCGACACCCGAATTGCCTCCGTACGGAAGGCTGCTGCTTGACGTACTGAACGGCGATCCGGCTCTGTCTATCCGCGGCGACGAGGCCGAAGAGTCGTGGAGAGTCGTGGCGCCGGTACTTTCCGCGTGGTCGCGAAACCTGGTGCCGCTCAGGGAATATCCAGCCGGTTCGGACGGCCCGGCCGATTAGTCGTCATTTCGTCGCCGGCAGGGCGCGCTGGTAATGCTCGGCGATGTCATCGCTGGTGGTGAGCCAAACGCCGGAGTGTGCCGCGACATAGGCGAGCGCCTGGTCGAGGTATTTGGTGCGTGATGGCTGCCCGATGACGAATGGGTGCAGGGCCAGAGCCATTACCCGGCCGCTGGTCGCGGAGTCGGCGTATATCTGGTCGAAATGGTCGGTGAACATTTGCAAGAATTCCGGGCCGGTGTGACCGTTGGCGGTGAAGATGCCGAGGTCGTTGAGTTCGACGGTGTACGGGACACTCAGCATTCCGGGCACATTCAGCGCGAACGGCTGGTCGTCGCTGGTCCAGTCCAGTACGTAGCTCAGGCCGAGCCCGGCGAGCAGTTCGGGTGTGTGGAACGTCTCGGTCAGGCCGGGACCCATCCAGCCGCGGGGCCGTTGCCCGGTGGCCTTCTCGATGGTCTCGACGATCTCGGTGAGTGTGGCCCGCTCCTCATCGACCGGCATATCCGTGTGCAGCCGCGAGTTCGTCTGACCGTGCGCGAGCCACGCCCAGTTCCGGGCTCGGCCGGCCTCGATGATCTGCGGATAGTGTTCGGCGACCTCGGAGTTGAGCAACGCGCTGGCTCGGATGCCATGCCGGTCGAGGGTCTCGATCAGCCGCCAAATTCCGACGCGCGCACCGTAGTCCCGCCAGCCGTAGTTGAGCGCGTCCGGCACCAGCGACGCCGTGGCCTCGTTGATGCTGGTTGAGGGCTTGTCGATGTGGAAATGCTCGATGTTCAGGCCGACGTAGAACGCCACCCGCGCGCCATTGGGCCAGCGGATCGATGGACGGTCGATGATCGGGGAGTAGTCGTAGAGCGCGTTCTTGGTTGTTGTGGTCATGCCGGCGACGATAAGATCTGACACTAATGTCAGGTTCAAGTCCCGTTGGAAATGCCGATGAGGAGCGTGCGTGCGGATAGGTGAGTTGGCCCGCCGGACTGGGGTGAGCGAACGCTCCCTGCGTTACTACGAGCAGCAAGGACTGCTCAGCTCCAACCGCACGCCTGGCGGGCAGCGTGACTATTCCGAACGGGCTGTCGACCGCGTCATCCACGTTCAAGAACTGTTCGCCGCGGGCTTGCGCAGCAAGAAGATCGCCGAACTGCTCCCATGCATGCGCGATACCGACGGCGGCCCGTCCCAGATCGCGACGCCACAACTGGTTGACGACCTGGTTGCCGAACGAGACCGCATCGACCAGATGATCACCGACCTGGCCAACTCTCGCGAGATCCTCACCGACGTGATCAAGACAGCATCGGGCGAGGACCGAGCCTAACCCCAGATTCGCGGTCTGTTTGGCGCGCGTTTCAATTCGCAACCGCGCGGCGGCGAAGTGCCGCGATCAGGCCGGCCGCCGACACGATCGCCCAGACGCCCTCAAGGAGCAGGAATCCCCACTGCCGCTCCAGTACGGCCTCGACCGACAGCACCGCCGAACCGATCAGGTTCAACACCAGATAAATCGTGGACTTGGCGTTCAGCCAACCGCGCTGCGCGGCGGCGAAAGCGGCCAGTACCAACACAGAACCGACGACCTGCACCGTTTGTCCCACGACGACTCACTCCCTTGTGGAGCGTCGTCTTGGCAGACCGGGTACGGCGCACATCTCGTCCGGGGCCACACGCCATCCGTGTAACCAAGGACCATTCTTGCACGCTCTTTGGGCACCGTCAGTCCACAGTGGCTGGTGCCGGTGAGCGTCCGGCTCGTCCCGGGCAGGAACGGGACCGAGAGCGGGCCGCCGAGGCAGTCTCGGCGGCCCGCACCTATGTCGGCTCGCTTAGAACGCGCCGCCGAACGCCCCCGTGATCAGGGATACGAGGGCAGAGAGCTGCGACATGACATTCCTCCTGTCAGTTGGGAATCGGACAGTGCGTCATCTTGCACCCGATACGGGGATGGGCGCCAATTCAGCGGGCGATTTGACTCAAGCTTTACCTTGCCGGCTAGCTGCCTACGAGTCCGACGGCCGACCGGACGAACCCAGTCTTGTCCGGAAACGCTTGTACGGCTGGGGTTTTCTGACGGTGCGGGGCGGGATCCCGTGCTGTGTAAGGAGAATCCGTACGACCGGGTGAGCGATACCCAGCTGAAGTGGCTCGGGTGCCGTCGTAGATACTTGCAGACCGGGAGCGCGCTGGTGGGGAGCGGCAGGATGAGGCTTCAGATTCGCGTAAATCCGGGCGCGTCGGCGACCGCCGTCGGCGGCGAGTACGACGGTGCGTTGGTCGTTCGGGTGACCGAGCGTGCGGTCGGCGGCAAGGCGACCGAGGCCGCACTGCGCGCGCTGGCGAAGGCGCTGGGCGTCAGGCCGGCCGATGTGCGGCTGGTCCACGGCACGACCAGCCGCATGAAGCTGGTGGAGATCGCCGACTTCGAATCGACCGACGTGATCAGGCGCCTGCAGGCCATGAGCTGACCGCAGTGTCGACAGTGGACGGTGCGACCTGTCGCGAGGCGCGGAAGGCAGCCGCTCGGGCAGCGTCATCACCCCGGACCGACAGCTGCCGATATTTGCCGTGGCGTACGAGCACGTGCTCTGGTAAGCATTAACTATGGGCACACTGATTTTGACCCGCAGGTTGCATGTCGACCTGTTGTTGGTCGACGCCTGCATCTGTCGGGCCCGCTGATCATTCTGGGTCCGACCAAATTCTTTCTGTATCAGTAATTCTTTTGTCCTGGTCGCGCCCATTTCTGTCCACGGTGAACCCAAACAGGTCAGGAATGTGATCATGTCTTTCGCCCGTCCGCTGGATCACGAATTCGCACTCTTACCGGAAACTGCCCTGGCGCTGGGGATCGCGCCGCATACGACGCCGACTGTCAGCCGTCGCTGGGTCGACCTGTCCACCGGGGGACAGGCCAGCGGCGTGCTGTGGACCGGGCTGAGCCCGCGAACAGTATTGCTGCACCGTGAGGGCAGCAATGCTCGCTCACTCGACGAGCTGGCGCTGCGATTGGGAGCGCCGGTCGCCGCCATCGATATTCCCGGCCACGGCTGGTCTGTTGGCTCGTCAGATCGGGCCGCTTTCGGCCTGGCCGAGGCGATCGCGCTGCTCGCTCCTGCCGCTACCGCACTTGTCGGGCTCGGCTCCGGGGCGCTCACGGCTCTGGCGGCTTCGGCGCTGGCGCCGCAGCTGACGACGTTGGTCATGGTCGACGCGATTCCGGATCAATCCGCGGTCGGCGGCGCGGCGCTGTGGGATCGCCTGGCTACCACGGCATCCAGCATTCTGATCCGGTCGCGGACCAGTCCGGTCGCACCGTCCGATGTGGATACGCTACGGCGCCGGAGCCCGAATACCCGTCTGTTGCAGCTGTCTGTCCCTGCGGCGGGGCTGGAGACCGCGCATTCCGCGCAACTGGCGGCCGCGCTGCAGGCCGTGCTGCCCTCTGATCGCGGGGTGCCGGCCATCGTCTGACGCGAGCCGATCAGGTTTGTTGCTGAGGATCGTCTGGCTCTGGCTGGACTTCGTTTTGTACTCTCTAGTCCATGAGTCAATTGGGGACGCCTGCTCAGCTGCCGGTTGACCGGCTGCCGGCCACGGCCCGCGGCCGACGCAGTCGCGCGGCGATTGTGGAGGCGGCGGCCGCGTTGATGTACGAGCGGGGAATCGCGACCACGAGCCTGGATGAGGTGCTGGCCTATTGCGGCGCCGGTAAGTCGCAGCTTTACCACTACTTCAACAACAAGCAGGACCTGGTCCGGGCGGTGATCGGCTACCAGCTCGACCAGGTGTTGGCGAGTCAGCCGGGTTTGCACGGCATTACGACCTGGGCCGATTTCGACGCCTGGGCCTCGGGCTTGTTGGCCCGGCACAGCACTGATGATGGTCCGCTGCCGTGCCGGCTGGGCAGCTTTGCGCGTGAGGTGGATTCCGAAGACGAGTTGCGGGCGCACCTCGCGGAGGCATTCTCGGTGTGGCAGTCCTATCTGGAGCGCGGCCTGGTCTCCTTGCAGAACCGGGGCGAGCTGCGCGCGAATGCCGATCCGACGTCGCTGGCCTCGGCGACGATGGCGGCCGTGCAAGGCGGATTGTTATTGGCGCGCGTACGCCGGGACGTTACGCCGTTGCGGGACGCGCTGGCGATGGCGATTGGCCATCTGCGCAGCTTTCGGGTGCCCTCCCGCTGATCTCGTCAGCCTTGCGTTCTGTACTGGCTAGTACTATCTTCCGTCTGACCGTAATTGCGCGGAGGGACCTCACGTGTCAGTTGAATTCATCGGAATGATTGGCACCCACGAGGTGTCCGAGATCCGCGCTCGGCAGGGACCCGTAATCCAGCCCGATTTCGTTGCCCGAATTGCGCGTGCCCACGAGGACGGCGGTTTTTCGAAGGTACTGGTTGGATATGGATCGTCCTCTCCGGACGGTGCGCAGGTCACGGCGTACGCGGCATCGCAGACAGAGCGGCTTGGTTTCCTGGTGGCGCATCGGCCGGGGTTTGTCTTCCCGACGTTGGCGGCGCGGACCTTCGCCACGCTGGACCAATTCACCGGCGGCCGGGTCGCGGTGCACATCATCACTGGCGGGAGCGACGCCGACCAGCGACGCGAGGGTGATTTCCTGTCCAAGGATGAGCGGTACGAGCGGACCGACGAATACCTTGACGTACTGAAATCGGCCTGGACCAGCGTGGATCCGTTCAGCTATCGCGGTAAGCATTATCGGTTCGAGGATTTCCGCAGCGACGTGCTGCCGGCGCAGTCGCCTCGCATTCCCCTGTATTTCGGCGGTTCTTCGCCAGCCGCCTATCGTGTCGGCGGTAAGCAGAGCGACGTTTTCATGCTCTGGGGCGAACCGCTGGCGCAGACGGCTGAGCAGATCGCCGCGGTGCGTCAGGCGGCCGAGGCTGCCGGTCGGGCCACGGCGCCGCGTTTCTCGGTCTCGTTCCGGCCGATCCTCGGTGCGACCGAGGAGCAGGCGTGGGAGCGGGCCCATAGCATTCTGGACACAATCCGGTCCAGCGGCGGCGGCAAAGGGTCGTTCGTCTCCTCGGCGGCGCTGGTGGGTGGCACCAAAGCCGCACCGCAGTCGGTCGCGGCGCAGCGACTGTTGGCTGCGGCGGAAAAAGGCGAGCTCCACGACCGGGCACTGTGGACGCCCACGGCTGCGGCGACAAATGCCTCGGGTAACACGACTGCTCTGGTGGGGACACCGGAGACCGTGGGCCAGGCAATCCTGGACTACATTGATCTCGGGGTCACATCGATCCTGATTCGCGGATTCGATCCGCTCGACGACGCCATCGATTACGGCCGGCATTTGATCCCGGCCGTTCAGAGCGAGTTGGCCCGTCGGGATCGTGCCGCCGCGCACTAAACCCTATTCGGAGGAATTCTCGGTGTCGTACATCCGGGCGACCCGGCCACGCCGGCGGGTGCTGGCGTCGGTCCTGCTCGCGGTACTCGCGACGCTGCTGTCGAGTTGCGTCGTCACGTCGTACGCCTTCGACCACACGCCCAAAGGCAAAACAACGATCGTGCTCTGGTCGGACGTCGGCAACGATCCATCGTTCGCCCAGCTGAATGCGATCTTTGCGAAGAAGTATCCGAACATCATTGTTCGGCAGGCCAACGTCGACATGAATAATTTCGGTCCGAAGCTGGTCGCGGCCGCCGGCGAGGGCGACGGGCCGGACGTGATCGTCGGCAATCCGGTGGTCGACTTCCCGCTGACCGCGGCCGGTGGCGCCTACGCCGATATTTCGAAATACTGGAACGCGTCCCCGGTACGCAAGGTCTATCCGGCCGCCGGTCTGTGGAAAAAAGACAAGAAGTTGTTGGAGCTGCAGTGGCGCTTCAACGACCTGGGCTTCTGGTACAACAAGACCATTCTGGACCAGTTCCACCTCCGACCGCCGACGACGTTGGATGAGCTCAACCGCGACATGGCAATCGTCACCAAGAGCGGAAAATACAAAGGTATTGCGCTGTCCGGCGACGCCACCGTGCAGAGCACCTGGATGTTCGTGATGTGGTTGCTCGCCCAGGGCGTGAACTACTGCAACATTGACTCGCCGGACACCGCCAAGGTCTTTTCCATGGTGGACGGCTGGCGCAAGAAGGGCTATCTGCCGCCGGACGTCTCCACGCTCAATATGAACGACGCATTCATGCGGTTCCTCACGGGGCAGTACGCCTTCGCCGAAGGCGGCAGCTGGGAAGCGCCGATCCTGGCCCAGGCCAAGCCCAAATTCACGGTGGGAAGCTCGATAATGCCTGCCGGCAAGGCCGGCAGCCACGTTTCGTTCGCCGGTGAGTCCATCGCGATGGGCGCCTTCAGCAAGCACAAGGATGCGGCCTGGAAATACATCGAGACCGCATTCATGTCCAAGCAGGGCCAAATCGCCACCTATCAGGCCTCGGGCGCGATCCCGTCCCGCTTGGACGCACGTAAAGCGCCGGAAATCACCAAGAGCACCATCTCAACGCCCTTTGTCACCGAACTCGAGCCGCAACACCTGATGCCCTGGCCGAACAACACCAAGACACTGGACGCGCAAACGGATCTGGGCGTTATCCAGAGCAATATGTTGGCCGGCGCGTACGGGCCGGGCAGGGCGGCCCGGGAAGCAATCAAGCGCATTCACCAGGATTTCCGGGAGGGCGGCGGTGGCTGCTGACCTTGAGCTTTCGGCACCGCCACGGCGCGGATCAATCGCGATCCGGCGGCCGCGCCGACGGCGCACTGGGATGGTGTGGTTTTTAGGGCCGGCGGTGGCACTGCTGGTCGTGTTCTCGCTGTACCCGCTGATCACGCTCATTCGCATGGCGTTCTCCGACGTCGGCCCGACCAACCTGCTCAGCGGCTGGCACTGGGTGGGTTTCCACAACTTCGGGCCCGTATTGTCATCGGCCGAATTCTGGGGATCGCTCAAGACCACTGTCTATTTCACCGCCGGCGTCACGGTGGTGGACCTGGCGCTGGGTTTCGTCTTCGCGTCGTGGCTTTCCTACCGGTCGCTGGATGCGCGGTTCGTGCAGGCGCTGATGGTGTTCGTCTGGGCGCTGCCCTCGGCCGTGGTGGGCAATATCTGGCGGTTTCTGTTTGCCGACAACGGTTTCGTCAACAAGCTCCTCGGCGAGGTTGGCCTGGGTGCGGTGAACTGGCTCGGCAGCGCCCAGCTATCGATCTGGACGGTCTCGTTGATCGCGTGCTGGGCGAGCCTGCCTCTGTCGGTGGTGCTATTCCGGGCGGCGCTGCTGAATATCCCGACCGAACTGCTCGACGCGGCCGCGGTGGACGGCGCGAGCCGCTGGCAGACCCGGGTTCGGATCGTTCTGCCGCTGCTGCGACCGACATTCCTTATTCTCACGATCCTCAACATGATGTACGGCTTCCGCAGTTTCGATTACATCTACGTCGTCACGCACGGCGGGCCGGGCACGACCACTACCACGCTGCCGTATCTGTCCTATCGGGACGCGTTCATCAAGTTCGACTTCGGCCGGGGAGCGGTTGAGGCAATCTTGTCCATGATCATGGTCGCCGCGCTGGGGCTCGCCTATTTACGGGCCAGCCGGAAGGAGGCCTGAGGTGGCCAGCTCGCTCGCTACCCGCCGCCGGGCGGCGGTTTCGGTCCACGATCGGCAGGGTGTCGGCCCGCGCATCGGGCGTGTCATTATCTTCCTGCTCTACGGAATTCCGCTGTTGTGGGTGCTGGCCACGTCGTTCAAGCCCGAATCCGCGATTCTGAAAAATCCGTCCGGGCTGACGTTCACCCCGACGCTGGCCCAGTACCGCGGTGTGGTCGGGCAGGTGTGGCCGGCCATGCTCAACTCGCTGCAGATCGGCATCGGGACAACCGTACTGACACTCGCCGTGGCCGTCCCCGCGTCGTATGCGTTGGCCCGCCGACGTAATCGGGTGTGGGCGCGGATCATCGCGGTGACGTTGGGGCTGCTGATTGTGCTGCAGATGGTTCCGCAGGCAATGACGATCATGCCGCTGTACAGCATTCTCGCCCAATGGCACCTGACCAATACGATCTTCGGCATCGTGCTGGCCACCAGCGCAATGGTGCTGCCGTTCGCGATATTGCTGATCCGTCCCTTTTTCCTCGGTGTGCCGGTCGAATTGGAGGAGGCGGCGACGATGGACGGCGCCTCGATCTGGTCGGTCTTCGCCAGAGTGGTGATGCCGTTGGCTCGCAACGGAATCATCACGGTCGCGATCATGATCTTCATGCAGTCCTGGGGCGAGCTGTTGTACGGCACAACGTTCCTGTCCAAACCGGACGCTTATCCGGTCGGTGCGATGCTGGCGTTGCAAACCACGCTCTACGGCACCGAATGGGGACACTTGATGGCGTTAGGCGTGCTGATCACATTGCCCGTACTGGTGTTGTTCATCTTCAGTCAGCGCCGCCTGATGCAGGGCATGCTCAGCGGCGCCGTGAAATGAAAGGCGTTTCATGACTCGGCAGCACATCCTGGAATCGTTCCGGTCCAAGGTCGCCGCCGGACGACCGATCATCGGCGGTGGAGCCGGAGTCGGCATCTCGGCGAAGTGCGCCGAGGCGGCTGGTCTGGATTTCGTCGTGATTTACAACTCCGGGCGGTACCGCATGGCCGGTCGCAGCTCGATGGCCGGACTCATGCCTTACGGCGATGCGAACCAGATCGTCTGGGAAATGGCGACCGAGACGCTGCCGGTGGTGGACACGGTTCCGGTGGTCGCCGGTGTCTGCGGTACGGATCCATTCCGCGTAATTCCGTATTTCCTGCGTCAGCTGAAGGAGCTTGGCTGTGCCGGTGTGCAGAACTACCCGACCGTGTGCCTGTTCGACGGCATTATCCGGGCCAATCTCGAGGAGACCGGACTGGGCTTCGACAAAGAGGTGGAGCTGATCGCCTCGGCCCGCGAGTTGGACCTGCTGACCGTCGCATACGTACACGACGAGGACGAGGCCCGCGCTATGGCGGCGGCCGGCGCGGACGCGGTCGTGGCGCATGCTGGATTGACCACGTCGGGGACGATAGGCGCGAAAACCGCGCTGTCGTTGGACGAGGCGATCGAGTTCGTCGGCCGGATCCGGGATGCGGCGCGATCGACCAACGCGGACAGCTTCATCTTCGCCCACGGTGGACCGATCGCGACGCCGGACGATGCGGCGCGGGTGCTGGCCGAGGTGCCGGGAATTCACGGATTTCTCGGCGCCTCCAGTATGGAAAGGCTGCCCACCGAGGTGGCGATGACCGAACACATGCGCAGGTTCGTCGAGCTGCCGCTGGGAGGCTGACCGATGTACAAAGCGACGATCCTTTATGGACACCCCAAGGACCCGCAGCATTTCGACTCGTATTACGACTCGGTCCACATTCCGATCGCGCGGAAGATGCGCGGCCTCACCGGCTGGACGATCACGAAAGTCGATCCGGGCGAGGGACCAAGCCCGTACTATCTGATCGCCGAGCTGTATGCGCCCAGCCGGGACGCGCTGCTGGCGATCTTCGATTCCCCGGAGGGGCGGGCATCCACGGCGGACCTGGAGAATTTCGCCACCGGCGGGGTTACATTTCTCTACGGTGAGGTACAGACCGTGATTCCGGTGCAGGCATGATCGACGTCGCGGTGGTGGGGGCGCGGTTCGGGAGCGAATTCCTGCCGATCTACCGGAGCCATCCTGACGTGGGCCGGGTCGGCGTGGTCGACCTCGATCCGGCGGTACGGGACGAGGTTGCCGATCGGTACGGTGTGGACGATCGATTCGCCAGCATCGAGGAATTGCTGGCCAGCGACGGATACGACGCCGTGCATATAGCCACCCCGGTGCGTTTCCACGTCGAGCAGGTCGTGGCGGTATTACGTAGTGGCCGGCACGCTGCCTGCGCGGTACCGATGGCCACGAGTATCGACGGGATCGAGCAGATCATCGCCGCGCAGCAGGATTCCGGTAAGCGGTACATGATGATGGAGACCATGGTCTTCGGTCGGGAATTTCTGTATGCCCGAGACCTGCACCGACGCGGCGAATTGGGCCCGCTGACCTACCTGCGCGGTACGCATATCCAAGATCTCGATGGATATCCCCGCTACTGGTGGGGATATCCGCCGATGACGTATTCCACACACGCCCTTTCACCGCTACTGGCCCTGGCCGGTGCCCGCGTGCTGAAGGCACACGGAATGGGTTCGGGCCGGCTAACTCAGGACCGGGTCGGCGACTTCGACAACCCGTATCCACTCCAGACCGCGTTGTTCCAACTTGATCGGGACGATCTGGTGGCCGAGGTGACGGTGAGCTTCTTCCAGGTGGCGCGTAAATACCAGGAGGGTTTCAGCGTTTACGGGCAGGACCGGGGCCTGGAATGGCCGCAAATAGCGAACGAGGACGAGTTCACGCTTTTCGAGTTGCGGCCGCAGGTCGCCGGTCGACGGGGCCGGTCGGGGACCGCGAGTGTGGTGACGACGCCGGACCGGGCCGACCTGCTGCCTCCGCCGATCGCCCCGTTTACCCGACCGCACCGGTACAACCCCGGTCGCGGCCGGCCCGAGGTTGAGGTAGGTAGCGCGCATTCGGGGTCCCATCCGCACCTGGTGCATGAATTTGTCCGCAGCATCGTCGAGGACCGCACGCCGTTGGTCGACGCGATAACCGCCGCCACCTGGACCGCGCCGGGTATTGCCGGTCACG
The DNA here is from genome assembly GCA_040414495.1 of Mycobacteriales bacterium. Classification (GTDB taxonomy): domain Bacteria; phylum Actinomycetota; class Actinomycetes; order Mycobacteriales; family QHCD01; genus DATAVB01. The sequence continues at coordinate 29,336 of JBEDUI010000054.1, read as the reverse complement.
CCTCGGCGATGCGCGGCGGGGAAGCCGTTACGGTTCCCGATTTCGGCCGGCCGAACGACCTGATGGCGCGATGAGTTCGGTCGTACTCGTTGGCCCCTTGGACACAAAGGGCGAGGAGTACGCGTTCGTACGCGAACGGGTGGAGTTACACGGCTGTCAGGTGTCCCTTGTGGACTGTGGCGTGTTGGGCTCGCCGACCATCGCGGCGGACGTGACGCGCGAGGAGGTGGCCGCCGCGGCCGGCGTGTCGTTGGCCGATCTGGTCCGGGCCGGCGACCGGGGTGCCGCGGTGGCGGCGATGGCCCGCGGCGCCGCGGCGGTTGCTCGTCAGCTGCACGCGGAGGGGCGGCTCGATGCCGCGCTGGCGGTCGGTGGGTCGAACACAGCCGTGATGTTCGCGGCCGTCGCGGCGACCCTGCCTTTCGGCGTACCCAAGCTGCTGGTGGCGACCGTGGCGGCGGGAGACACCCGGCCGTATGTCGGTACGACGGACCTGGCGCTGCTTTATCCGGTGGTCGATATCAACGGTCTGAACCGGATGTCGCGCGAGGTATTGGCCAATGCGGCGGCCGCGGCGGCTGGCATGGCGACCCGTCCTTCCCTTGACGTATCGGAGAATCGGCCGGTCGCGGCGATCACGGTATTCGGGGTGACGACCACGGCCGCCACCGCGATCAGGCATCAACTGGAGGAGCACGCCTACGAGGTGGTGACGTTCGCCGGCAATGGGACCGGCGGCCGCACGCTCGAGGCGTTGATCGGCGCGGGCATAATCGACCTCGTCGTGGATCTGACCACAACAGAACTGGCCGACGACCTTCTGGGGGGCGTGTGTTCGGCCGGTCCGGATCGACTCACGGCCGCGGCCGAACACGGCGTGCCGCAGGTCGTGGTGCCCGGCGCTATGGACATGGTGAACTTCGGTCCGCCCGAGACCGTGCCAGCGGCATTTCGCGACCGAACGCTGCATGCGCACAACCGGAATGTCACGCTGCTGCGCACCAACACCGCGGAATGCGCCGAGTTGGGCCGGCGAATGGCAGCGAAACTGAATCGGGCCCGCGGCCCGGTGTCGGTGCTCGTGCCGCAGCGCGGCTTCTCCCAGATTTCGGTGGCGGGCCAGCCTTTTCACGATCCGGTCGCCGATGCGGCCTTTGTCACGGCACTCGAGCAAGACCTGCGGGCGGACATCGAGCTTAGACTGCTTGATACCCACGTGAACGACCCCAGCTTCGCCGAGTCCGTAACGACACAGGCGCTGTTATTGGGCAAAAACACGATACGGAGCGACAACATATGAGCGACGAGCCGCACGACGCATTTCACCAGCGCTTGCATCACATCGCGCCCTCGGGGCTCGTCTCCGACACCGCTCAAACGTCGGGTATGCGGCGGTTGGAGGCGATCAGCGGCAAGACCGTGGGGGCGAAGAACCTCTGGATGGGACAGACGCATGTCCCGGCATCGACGAATTCGGGTAATCACCATCACGGGCATTCGGAGACCGCCATTTACGTGGTGAGCGGGAATCCGGTCTTCGTCTTTCTCGACCCGGACGATGAGAGTAAGGAAACGCGGATCGTCACCGGGCCGGGGGACTACGTCTTCGTGCCGCCGTGGGTGCCACACCGCGAGGAGAATCCCGATACCGATGCTGAAGCGGTCGTCGTGATAGCCCGTACGACTCAGGAGGCGATCGTGGTGAACGTGCCGGATCTGCGCTGGGTCGGGCCGGTCATGACGACCGGCGAGGTCGACGAGGGCAATTCACAGTAGGTTTCGCCGTTGTAATGCGGGAAAGAGCCCTTCGGCGACGGTGTACGCCTCCTCCAGGTGCGGCTGTCCGGAGAGGATGACGTGGGTGACGCCGAGGTCGTGGTATTCGGCCAACCGGTCGGCGACCTCGTCGTGGCTGCCAACCAGGGCCGTGCCGGCATGCCGCCGCACCAAGCCAAATCCGGCCCACAGGTTGGGCGAAACCACCAGGGAATCGGTACGGCCGTCATGCAGCGCGGTCATTCGGCGTTGCCCGACCGAGGTGCTGTGGCCGAATCGCTCCTGCGCCACGGCGATCGCCTCCGGATCCACAGTGGACAGCAGTCGATCGGCGTGCGCCCAGGCCTCGTCGGCGGTGTCCCGGCTGATCACGTGCAGCCGGATGCCGAACTCAACGGTTCGGCCGTGTTCGGCGGCTTTCGCCCGCACATCCGCGATGCGTTCGGCGATGGCGGCCGGCGGTTCACCCCACATCAAATAGACATCGGCGTGCTGCGCCGCGACCGCCACGGCGGCGGTGGAGGCGCCGCCGAGGTAAATCCGCGGTTGTGGGCTCGGCGGATGAGCGACGGTGGCATCGGCGACCCGGAAATGCTCGCCGTGCATATCAAAAGAATCACCGGACCAGGCGCCGCGCAGAATTCGCAGGAATTCCGCTGCCCGGTCGTACCGGCGGTCGTGCTCGAGCCAGTCGCCGAATCGGTGCTGTTCGGCCTCATCGCTGCCGACCACGACGTTCAGATGCAGTCGACCGGCCGAGAAACGTTGATAGGTCGCGGCCATTTGGGCGACCAGGGTCGGGGTGGCGGCGTCGGGTCGCAGCGCGACGATGAACGCCAGCCGCCGGGTTTCGCGCAGCAACGCGGCCGTGGTGATCCACGGATCCTCACACCAGGTGCCGACCGGGGTGAGTACTGATTCGAAACCGAGTCGGTCGGCGGCGCCGGCGATCTGGGCCAGGTAGTCCAGCTCAGGCGCCCGGCCCGGGTCGCGCGGCGTCGTGGTGGCCGTACGGGCGTGCACCCAGCCGACGATGTCGCGACCGTCGCCTGAGGTCGGCAGATACCACTGTGGACGGAGGGTCACGCCACCCAGTCTCCGGTGGACTCGACGGTCACGATCGGCTCCGTGCTGGCATCCGCGCGGACCCGCTCCAGGAACTGGACGACGGTGGCCGCGACGCTGCGGTGCGCAATATCGTTGAATGCGTCGTGCCGGCCATCTCGCACGGTGGCGACCAGCGCCGCCGGCAGCACAGCGGCTAATTCCCGGACGCCGTCCAGCGGTGCCACCGAATCGGCGGCGCCGTGTACGAACAGGACCGGCACTCGGGGCCGGGCCGCGGTCGCGGCGTCGGTCAACTCGGCCGGGATCGCCGCCCCGAGCGCACCGCGGCCGAGGTCGGCGTCGGCGGCGAGCCGGGCCAGGTGGGTCGGGCACGACGTACGCTGGCCCAGCTCGGTTTCCCAGTCGGCGTCGCCCACGGCCGACCCGGTCGGAGTCCCCGCGGCGATAACGGCGGCGACCGCATCCGTACCGGCGGCGACGAGCAGGGCCTGCAGCGCGCCGGTATCGGAACCGGCCAAGACGACCGGAGCTGGAGTCTCGGACGCGATCAGGTCGGCGACCGCATCGCCCGCACCGTCGGCTGCTATCGCAGTCACCACGTAACCGTCGGCGGCCAGGCGCAGCCCGAAGCGCTCGTACACACCGCCATGCTCGCCCCGGCCGGGAATCACGACGACCGTGCCGCGCGGCGTAATCGCCGACGGTGGATTCCAGCGGAACAGCGCGGCGGTTTCGACAGACATCGGGTGTCCTTATCGGTCCGGATAGAGGGCGGACATGCCGGCGGCGTGGACGATCGAATCGTCCTGCGGGGTGTGCACCCGGCTGCACAGCACGTCCCGTAAATGGCGTTGCAGAGGCGCATTTCGGGTGAGCGCATTGTTACCAACCAGCGCAACCGCCCGTTCCACAGCGGAAATGGCGGCGCGGGTGGCGATCAATTTGGCGATCGGGGAGTGCGCCACGGCGGTCTCGTCGCCGGCGTCGGCGCGTACGGCCAATCCAGTAACCAGATCGCGGGCGCCGATCAGTGCGGCGTCGATTTCGCCCACCTCGTTCTGCATGCGCGGCAATGTCGCGAGCGGCTGGCCCAGGGAAGTCGGCACCCGCTCATGCAGAAAGCCGGTCAGCCAATCGCGGGCGGCCCGGGCGACGCCGAGATAAAGCGCGGCCAGACCGAGCGAATTCCAGGCGCCACGTGGCGGCTGGTGAGTCCCGGCCGGGGCGAGACCGACCGTCGCGTCACCCGGCACCGGGGTATCGGCGAACAGCACGTCATCGCTGCGGCTGGCCCGCAACCCAAGGTGATCCCAGGTCGGGCGGATCGTGATGCCGGGCGAATCGGCGCGGACCAGGAAACCGCCGACCTGAACCGGATCGGTGTCGGTCCGTGCCCAGACCACCATCCAATCCAACCCGACCGCGCCGGTAGAGAAGATCTTGTGGCCCGAGAGCAGCCAATCCGAGCCGTTGCGGCGGGCGATGGTGGCCGGCAGGCCACCCCGGGCCGGCGTGCCGAGTTCGGGTTCGACGCGCAGCATGTTGACCAGCGTGGGCTTGCCGGCCGAATCGGCCAGCAATTGGCGGTAGTACGGCTCCGGCCAGGTCGGTCGCTGCGCCTCGGCGGCGTGCAGAAAAAGCGTCATCGCCGAAATCAGCGCGACCGCCGGATCACCGTGGCCCAGCTGCTCAAGGATCTCGACGGTTTTGGCCACGCCGGCCCCCGGGCCGTCGTACTGCTTCCCGACGGTCGCGGTGAGCAGTCCCGACCGCCAGACCGTCTCGATTCCGTCGGCTGGGAAGTCGGCCCGCTCGTCGTGCTCGGCAGCCCGCTCGGCCAGCCGACCCGAGACCGTGGCCAGGTCGTCCCACGCCGGCTCGGGGAGCGTCGACGTCCGCGCATCGCCTGCGGGAAAGGGCACTCGGGCTCCTACAAGTGGTTTGGTGGCCGGCGAAGCGCGGTCGCGATGATATAGACACTGCATGGGTCCAATTGCGTTTGTCAAGCAGCAGCGGGCACGATGGGGCCGTGCGAATTTCTGCGAAAGCTGATTACGCGATTCGGGTGTTGCTCGAGTTGGCTGCGGACAACGCGGCGCCGGTGACCTGTGAGGCAATGGCCACCGCGCAAGGGATTCCGTACCGCTTCCTTAAGTCGATCGTGCAGGAACTCCGCCAGGCCGGGCTGGTTGTGAGCCAGCGCGGTTGCGAGGGCGGCTATTGGCTGGCCCGCGACGCCGACTTGATCACCGTGGCGGACGCGATCGCGGCTGTCGATGGCGATGTTCTGCTCGTACGCAACGAGCCGATCAACGAGCTGGCATATTCCGGTTCTGCGCGTCACCTCGGCTCGCTGTGGGAATCGGTCGAACAGCGGTTGCAAGGGCCGCTGGACACCTCCATCGCCCAGCTGTGCGCCGGACCCGTGCAGCACGCCGAGTCCCGGCCGCGGCGCCGGGCCCGGGTGGCCGCCGCGAAATGACCGCGCCGCTGACGGTGCTCGAGTTCACCGATCCGGTTTGCCCGTGGGCATGGGGATCGGAGCCGACGTTCCGCCGGTTGCGCTTGTCTTTGGGTGACCAGGTTCACTGGCGCCGGGTATTCGGCATTCTGTTCGACAGCACGGAGGACCCGCCACCGGATCCGGCGGCCGAAACCGCTTGGTATTCGGCGTTTCTGGCCCGGGTGGGGCAGGAGACCGGTGCTCCGATCCCGGAACGGCTGTGCCGGGTGGCCCGGACGAGTTGGCCCGCTTCGCTCACGGCCAAGGCCGCGGAGGAACAGGGTGAGGTGCTGGCCGAGCGCGTCCTGCGTCGGTTGCGGGAAACAACCTTCCTGGACGGCGATCCGCCCGACACTCTCGATGGCGCGCTCAATTCGGTATCCGATATTTATGGGCTGGATATAGATCGGTTGGCGCGAGACCTGCGCAGCCGGCCGATTCGTGATGCCGTGCGGGCCGATTGGGAGCAGTGTCGTAATCCGTGCCCGGAAGTGCTCACTGTGGACGGTCCGCCACCGCATGACGGTCGGGCCAAGCAGGTTGGGTTACGGCACCGTTACGCATTGCCTACGGTGATTTTCCTGGGGTCGGCCGGGCGCCGGGTCGTGCCGGGTTGGCGTCATATTTCGGTGTACGAACAAGCTGCGATCAACGCGGCTCCGGCGATAACGTTGCGGCCACCGGCGCTTTCGCCGGAGCAGGCGCTGCGGATGTTCGGCAGCCTCACGATTCGTGACCTGGAATTGTTGACCGGCGCCGTATGTCCACCTGACGGTGCGATCGCGCACCGTACCGGGAACGGCACGCTGTGGCGGCTGACCCGATAGAGCAACGCCGTTACGAGCGATGATCCGAATAGGACACTTCTAGGTGTCGATTGACATTGTTGCGGCGGCTCGGTTAACGTTTTTCTCGTGTCATTCAGCCGCCGCCGCCTCGTAGCCTGTCGCTACGTGGACTTTGTGCGTACCTCCAGCGCGCTCTGTCGCTGACCTGCTGAATTCGGGGATCGCGGCCCTATTTCAACCGGATACCGAATATATCTGTCTCGGCCATATTTATAAATCGTTCTTCCTGCCGGGACTCACATTGTGGTGAGTCGCGCCGATGTGCGCTGCGCGCACGAGTGATGCGCATGTCCAGACACCACGAAGGGAATTCCATGACCAGCGAAATTCTCGGCATGGTCGGCACAAAAGAGGTCTCCGAAACGCGTGGCTCGTTCACCGGCTCGGTGATCGACACCGACTACCTCACCAGATTTGCCCAGGCCCATGAAGCGGCCGGTTTTGACCGTGTTCTGATCGGTTACGGCGCCACCGGGCCGGACGGATTCGCCATTGCGGCGCACGTTCTGCACGTGACCACGAAACTCAAGGTGCTGATCGCACACCGGCCGGGGTTTGTCGCCCCGACGCTGGTGGCGCGCAAGCTGGCGACGCTGGATCACCTCAGCGGTGGGGGCCGGGTCGGCATTCACCACATCACCGGAGGCGACGAGCGCGATCAAAAACGCGACGGCGATTTCCTCGATCACGATCAGCGTTACGCCCGTACCGGTGAATTCATCGACGTACTGCGCCGCACCTGGAATTCGGCCGAACCGTTCGACCACCACGGCGAGATCTACCGCGTTGAGGGCGCATTCAGCTCGGTCAAGCCGGTCCAGCCCGGCGGTATCCGGGTTTTCTTCGGCGGGGCTTCGCCGGCCGCCGTGCAGGTCGGAGCCCAGCACACCGACGTTTACATGCTCTGGGGCGAGCCGCGGGCGCAGATCGCCGAGCGCATCGAGCAGGTTCGTACCGAGGCCGCGAAATTCGACCGGGACGTCTCATTCAGCCTGTCGGTGCGGCCGATCGTGGCCGACACCGAGGACGCGGCCTGGGCCCGGGCCGAGGAGATCCGGGACGCCACCAAGGCCCGGGTCGACAATCCCGATGGCTTGTACCGATTCCGCCGGGCCGGTCAGCAAAGCTCGTCCATTGGTGCCCAACGTCTGCAGGATCAGGCCCGTACGCAAGAGGTGCACGACGAACGCCTGTGGTTCGGGGTCACCGCGCTCACCGGTCCCGGTGGCAATTCCTCCGCATTGGTCGGTACGGCCGAGCAGGTCGCCGAGTCGTTGCAGAAATACCGCGACCTCGGCGTGGATAACTTCCTGATCCGCGGCTTCGATCCGCTCGGTGATGTCGTGCAGTGGGGCGAGCGGTTGGTACCGCTGCTACGCGAGCAGATTGCCGGTAGCCGCCAGCCCGCCTCGGTCGCGTAGTACGCCCAATGTCGCCACTGACCGCCAGACGCTACGTGGACTTCCTACGCATCTGCAGCGCTGCCTGTTGTTCACCTCGCTCGACACGCAACTGACAGCGCAACCAGCAGACCTTTGATCGGGGAGTGAATTCACATGAATACGCGCAGGAGCCTGGGCGCGACAATGGGCGCCGCGATGCTCGCGCTGGCCGCGGCCTGCGGTGGGTCCGCCACCGCGAGCAGTGGCGGAACCGGCGGCGCCGGGGGAACGCTGACCTGGGGCTGGGGCCTTCCGTCCACATGGGACCCGGCCACCTCAGCCATTGGCAACGACACGCACGCGTTAGCGCTGACCTACGCTGCCCTGACCAAGCTGGACGTGAAGGGCACGGCCGTACCAGCCTTGGCGAAATCCTGGAAATACAACAGCGACGGCACCCAGGTCACGTTCACGCTCCGGCCCGGTTTGAAGTTCAGCGACGGCACGCCGCTGGACGCCGAGGCCGTGAAATACAACATTCTGCGTGGCCGGGACGGCAAGGGCAGCAATATCGCCGATCAGTTGGCCGAAGTGAAGGACGTGACGGTGGCCGGCACCACATCGGTGACGCTGGTCCTGGACAAGCCGGATTACCAAATTCCCGCGCTGTTGGCCGGAAAGACCGGTGATCTGGTCAGCCCGACCGCGGCCAAGAAGAACGCGGCCGGTCTGGCCACGAAGCCAGTTGGTGCGGGACCGTTCATCCTCACCGACTACGTACCGGATTCGCATGCCGAGCTGAAAAAGAACCCGAATTACTGGGATGCCAAGGACATCAAGCTCGACAAGTTCGTGCTCAAAGAGGCCCCGGATCCCTCGGTGGCGGTAGCCGGTTTGCAGTCCGGCCAGTACGACATGGCGACAATTCCGCCCAGCCAGATCCAGGCCGCCAAGGCCGCCGGACTGAAGATCGAGGCGAACACCACGTTCAATGTCCGTACGCTCGACGTCAACGGCACGGTCGCACCGTTCAACAATCCCAAGGTGATGCAGGCGATCAGCCATGCCATCAACCGAAAAGAGCTGGTCAAGACCGCGTTCTTCGGCCAGGGCGAGCCGGACTGGCAGCCGTTCCCGAAGGGATATGTGGGCTACGACCCATCGCTGGACAATCTGTATTCGTACGACCCGGGCAAGGCGAAGCAACTGCTTGCCGAGGCGGGCCACCCGGACGGGCTGAAGATCACGCTGTGGGTCGCCGACGCCGGCGACGCACTCGCCGAGGTGCTGCAGAAGCAGCTCAATGCGGTCGGCATCAAGGTGACGCTGAAGGTGGAGCAGCCCGGCATCAACAACTATTTGACCCGGCAGTACCCGCTCGCTCTCGATAGCTTCTCCGGCCGCGAATCGCCGGTGCAGGCGCTGACAGTCCTCTTCGGACAGAAGGGCCTGATGAACCTCGGCAAGACCAAGAGCGGCACCTTCGACAATGCGCTGAACGTCGTGCGCGCCACTCCGCTCGATTCGCCGAAATACGCGGCGGCGATCCAGGCCGCCACCGCGGCCGGGGTGAAGTCGATGCCGAACACCTTCCTGTTCTCGTGGAAGCGCATTTTCGCGTATAAGCCGAACGTGAGCGGCCTGCAACCGTGGGTCGACACGCAGCGTTGGGAAGGCGTTGCGGTCAAGTGAGCGAGAGGCAGCGACGTCATGGTGGTCATTGAGCAGAGCGCACCACTCGATGTCGGCGTGGCCGTGTCGCCACGCCGGCGGTCGTTGCGGCTGCTCCGATCGCTCGGGCGTGGGCTTGCGGTCGCGGTGCCGGTGCTTTTTATCGCGACGTTCATTACGTACGGGCTGGGCGCGCTGAGCAAGTTCAGCCCGGCCAACGCTGTGCTCGGTGATACCGCGACCAAGGCCGATATCACGCGGATGAACCATCAGTACGGGTTGGACCGCCCGTTCATCGTCCAGTATTTCAGCTGGGTCGGCCGCGCGGTGCGGGGCGATTTCGGGACGTCGTGGTTTACCCATATCCCGGTGACGCAGAGCATTGAGCAGCGGCTGCCGGTCAGCCTCTCGGTGGCGGTCGGCGCGCTGATAATCGCCGTGGTGCTGGGGACCTTGGTCGGCATTGCCGCGGCACTGAACAATGGCGGGTGGTTCGACCGTGCGGTCACGTTCGTCTGCTCGCTACTGTCCACAGTGCCCGGTTTCGTGGCGGCGATCGTGCTGATCACGGTCTTCGCGGTGAGCCTGCCGATTCTGCCCTCGGGCGGGTATGTCGGTCCCTCGGTGAATATCGGGCAATGGCTGAAGTTCCTGATCCTGCCGTGCCTGTCGCTCAGCCTGGATTCGGCCGCCGATCTGGCCCGCCAGTTGCGCAATGGCCTGGTCGGAACGCTGCGGGAGAACTACGTCACCGGGGCCGTTGTGCGCGGGTATTCGACCCGGCGCGTGGTGTTCGTGCACGCGTTGCGCAATGGCGCTGGTCCGGCCTTGGCTGTTCTCGGCCTGCATGTGCCGAGGCTCATCGGCGGTGCGGTTATTACCGAAACGGTTTTCGCTTTGCCGGGGCTTGGCCAGTTGGCCAAGGACAGCGCATTGCGGGGCGATGTCCCGGTCGTGCAGGCGACGTTGTTGGTCACGATCGGCCTGGTGCTGGTGTCCAGCCTCCTGGTCAATATCGGCCTGCGCCGGCTGCGTCCCGGTACGGGGAGGGCGGAATGAACACATTCCGGCGGAGCTGGCAGCTGCGGTCGGCCAAGATCTCGATCGCGATCTTGCTGGTGGTCGTGGTGCTTGTCGTGTTCGGACACCTGCTGGCGCCAATGAACCCGTTGCAGCAGCACGACGGCCAGATCCTCAAAGGACCCAGTTCACGGTTCTGGCTCGGCACCGACTATCTGGGTCGGGACGTGCTGAGCCGGTTGCTGGCCGGTTCGGCGTTATCCGTACTCAGCGCGCTGGAGGCGGTCGGCATCGCGTTCGGGCTCGGCGTTTTCCCCGGGCTCGCCTCTGTCTACTTGGGACGGTCGTTCGAGTGGGTGTCGCAGCGGGTGATGGACGGGCTGATGGCATTGCCGTTCATCATCTTCGCGATCGCGGTCGCCGCGTTGTTGGGCAATGGCCTGCATCAGGCGATGTTCGCGGTCGGCATATTGATGGCACCGGGTTTCTTCCGGATCACGCGAGCGGCGGCCTGGTCCTTCAACCAGGCCCAGTACGTCGAGGCGGCCCAGCTGCTGGGCGCCTCGCCGTGGCGGGTGATCCGTACCCATATCTGGAACAAGGTGCTGCCGACGGTGGCGATCACCACCGCTAATCACATTGCCGGTGCGTTGTTGGTCGTCTCGTCGCTGACGTTTCTCGGAATCGGCGTGGTGCCGCCGACACCGACGTGGGGCGGCATGCTCGCCAGCGACCTGAGCTATCTGGCCCAGCAGCGTTGGGCACCGATCTTTCCGGCTCTGGTGATCATGCTCACCGTTGGCGCGCTGAACGCGCTGGCGGATGCGATCCGCGACAGCGCCGGGGATTCGGTACGGCAGACGACCGGGCGACGACGTTTGGGGAGGGTGCAGAATGTCGGCGCTCGCTGAGAACGAGCCGCTGCTGCGTGTCGATCAGCTCCGTGTTGCGGTCGGTGGCGGCGCATTGGAGGCAGTGCACGGCGTGTCGTTTGATGTCCACAAGGGACAGACGATCGGGCTGGTGGGCGAATCCGGGAGCGGTAAGACGCTCACCTGCCGGGCGGTGTTGGGCGTGCTGGCTCCCGGTTGTGTCGTAACCGGTGGCTCGATCCGCTTTGCCGGCAAGGATCTGGTCGGTGCCGGCCGCCGCGAACTGGCGGATATTCGCAGCCGCCATATTGGGGCGGTGTTCCAGGACCCAGCCTCGTACCTGAACCCGTCGCTGACGATCGGCCGCCAGCTGAGCGAGGTGCTCCGGGTCAAGGGTGGGCTGGCCCGGAAAGCCGCCCGGATTCGGGCCGCCGAATTGCTCGAGCTGGTGGGAATGCGCCGGATAGAACGGGTTCTGGGGCAGTACCCGCATCAGCTCTCCGGTGGCATGTTGCAACGGGCGCTGTTGGCGATCGCCGTGTCGTGTGACCCCGAATTGCTGATTGCCGACGAGGCAACGACCGCGCTGGACGTCACCGTGCAGGCGGAGGTGATCGATCTGTTGCGGACGCTGCGGGCCGAACTCGGTCTGTCCATTGTGTTCGTTTCGCACGACCTGGCCGTCATCTCCGAGCTGTGTGATCGCATCGCCGTTTTCTATGCCGGCCAGGTGGTGGAGGCGGGCGAAGCCGGGCAGGTGTTGGCGGCGCCGCGGCACCGCTACACGCAGGCACTACTCGACGCGGCTGATACCGGCACCTGGGATCGACGCCGGCTCACGGTCATTCCCGGGCAGCCGCCGGCATTGGACACGCCCTGGACCGGCTGTGCATTCGCCGATCGCTGCGCATCGAGCGCCGCGGATTGCCACAGCGACGGAATTCCGTGGCGTACCGCCGGCGGGCATGGATTCCAATGCCAGCACCCAGTGCCGGTACGGGAGGCATCATGAGCGCCACCGAAATCACCCGGATCGGCAAGGATCAAGCAACCTCGTCGACGGCGCAGTTGTTACGCGTACGTGGGCTGAACGTCTCACTCGGCCGTGGCCACGGCGTACCGATCCTGCATGACGTCGACCTCGACGTGGCCGCCGGCGAAATTGTCGGACTGATCGGGGAGACCGGATCGGGTAAAACCACGTTGGCTCGGGCGATTCTCGGCCTCGTACCGGTGCGATCGGGCAGCGTGACGCTGGCCGACACGCAACTCTCGTCGCTGCGGGAGAACAAGCTGCGCGCCTTCCGGCGGACCGGCCAGATCCAGTACGTGTTCCAGGATCCGCTGCGGTCGCTGGACCCGGACCTGCCGGTACGGGACATCGTCGGCGAGGGCCTGGCGGTCCGCGGGGTGTCGCGGGCCGAGCGCGCTGATGCGGTCCGGGCGGCGTTGGAGCAGGTCGGGTTGGATCCGGCTTTGGCCGACCGGACGCCGGGTCAGATTTCGGGCGGTCAACGGCAACGCGTCTCGATCGCGCGGGCGTTGGTGATGCGCCCGCGGCTGTTGATCTGCGATGAGCCGGTCAGCGCCCTGGACGTGTCGAATCGCAATCACATCCTGCAATTGTTGGCCGATTTGCGGGACGAATTGGGCGTCGGGGTCATCGTGATTTCGCACGACCTCGGCGCGCTGGCCAGCATTACCGACAGCATCGCGGTCCTGTATCACGGACGTCTCGTCGAATATGGGTCCACAAAGGACGTTTTCACCGCACCACGGCACACGTATACGCGGCTGCTGATCGCGTCCGTGCCGAGCATCAACGCCGCGACCAGCATCGATGCCGAACGACGGCGCGAATTGCGAGACCAAGTGGCTCGAGAGACAGGGATGGTCGAATGAGCGTGCCGCAGACCTGCGCACAGGAAGACGTATCCAACCAACGATTTCGTGACCTGATGAGCATGGTGTGTGGGCCGGTCGTGATCGTTACGACCGCGGAGGGAACGGAGCCGGCCGGTACGACGGTCAGCGCCTTTACCTCGCTGTCGCTGCAACCGCGACTGATCATGCTGGCGTTGGATCGCCGGTCGCGGCTGCTGGCCCGACTACGTCGCACCCGTCGCTTCGGCGTGAATATCCTCGACGCGGCGCAGTCCGAACTGGCCACATTGTTCGCCACCAAACGCGAGGACAAATTCGCCGGCGTCGAATGGTCGGACCGGGCCGGGTTGCCGTATCTGCATGGTTCGCCCGGCTGGGCCGAGTGCGCGGTCGAATCCCTCATGCCCGGTGGCGACCATGTGATCGTCGTCGGGCGGGTCGATGACCTGGAATACCAGCCCTGTCAGCCATTGATCTATGCCGATCGCAACTTTGGTGTCCATTCCCGACTGTCCTGATAAGACCAGGCGAATGGTGTCGTACTTGGACAAGCGAAAGGGTGAAAGCGTTGGGCTGGAACAGGACTTAGGACCGTTGCATCGTGAACGCCGGCAGCCGACGCTGAAGGTGTGGCCTGAGCGGGTCGGATAAAACGGTTGGCCGCGCGGGGGTGCGTCATGGCCGAGCAGCGCGAAGACATGCGGCGCAGCGGTGTGGTCGTCCGGGTTGACGGCACGCGTATCACCAATGCGGCCGTCGTGTGGGCGGCTCGTGCCGCGGTCGCGCGAGACGAATTGCTGACGCTGTGCCTGGTTCTGCCGGGGGACCGGGTCGCGCATCTGCTCGATAGTCCCGATCTTGCGGCCGGTACGCGGCAGCATGGCGAGTACGTATTGGCTCGGGCACGGGCCAAGGCGGAGGCAGCCGCCCCGGGCGTACGTACCGCACTGCATCTGGCCAGCGGCCAGCCCGCCGCGGAAATGCTGCGGCTGGCCGAACACGCCGACCTGGCCGTAGTCGGCAGCCTCGGACCGGGTTGGGCCGACCGGTTGGTGATCGCCGCAACCGCGATGCAGGTAGCCAAGCACGCATCGTGCACGGTGGTCGTGACACGGCTGAACCGCTACCGGGTCAAGGGGCCGGTTCTGGTTGGGGTTGATGATTCGGACGGCGCACAAGCCGCGTTGGAATTCGCATTCGACACCGCGAGCCGCAGCGGTTTGCCGGTGCATGCTCTGCACGCGTACGGCGTGCCGCCACCGCTGCCTGGTCTACCGCGGAAATCCGAGATCGGGCGGGTGGCCCGGCGGGCCGGCAAAGAGCAACTGGACGAGGCGCTCGCGCCCTGGGTTGAGAAATATCCAAATGTCGCCGTACATCGTGAGGTACGGCGCGGCCCGGCCAGCCGGGTCATGGTCGATGCCAGTTCGGATGCCTCATTGGTCGTCGTGGGCTCACGTGGACGCGGCGGTTTCGCTCAGCTGCTCTTGGGATCGGTCGGACATTACCTGCTGTCGCTGGCCAGTTGCCCGGTCGCGATTGCCCGGAATCCAGTCAAGCCGTAGCCGGTAACCGGGCCGCGCTGGCGACTGTTACCTCTTTGCTCAATCTCTCGTCATAGAGGCGACGAACCAGTCCGCGCCGAATGACAAGGGTTTGAGGCATGCAACCACGAATGAAGAATCCGGCAATGATCGTCCCGGACGCGTGGCCGGCGATTGAAGCGCTGATCGCAGCCGTCCGAAAAGGCGGGTTGCCTGCGACAACCGGGAATCTCGTACACCTGCGAGCCAGCCAGATCAATGGCTGCAGTGCCTGTGTCGACGGAGGTGCGCGTACCGCACTCCATGCGGGAGAGTCGACGGAGCGGCTGTTCGCGGTCGCCGCATGGCGCGAAGCGCCCTATTTCACCGAAGCCGAGCGTGTGGCCTTGGCACTGACCGAGGCGGTGACACGGCTCAGCGACCGGGCCGACCCCGTACCGGACGAACTATGGGACCGTGCCGCCGAGCAATACACGGAACAAGAACTGGCCGCACTGATTCTCTGGATTGCGACGACGAACGTCTTCAACCGGCTCAATGTGCCGACCAGACAGGTGGCAGGGGCTTGGTCCTGAAACAACGAAATGCCGTGCCCTGACCCTGACCAACCGAGAGGTGCGAAACATTGACGGAGCCGATCATCGAGGCTGACGGGCTGGTCAAGCATTTCGGCAAGGTTGAGGCCCTGGCCGGTCTGGACCTGGTGGCAGGGAGCGGCCAGGTCACGGCCGTACTCGGCCCCAATGGCGCCGGAAAAACGACATTCATCCGGGCGATCGCGACATTGATCCGCCCCGACGCCGGTAATTTGCGAGTCGCCGGAATTGACGTCGCTCGCCAGCCAGAACGGGTCCGACAGGTTATTGGGTTGGCCGGCCAATACGCCGCGGTCGAGCCAACCATGACCGGACGTGAGAACCTCAACATGATTGCGAGGCTGTTCGGCCACACACGTCAGCAGGCCGCAATGAGCAGCAATGCCGTACTGGCACAACTCGATCTGGGTGATGTGGCCGACCGGCCGGTAAAAACCTATTCCGGGGGGCTTCGACGCCGGCTCGATCTTGGTGCGAGTCTCGTGGGATCGCCACGTCTGCTGCTGCTCGACGAGCCGACGACCGGATTAGATCCCCGCAGCCGCAGCCAGTTGTGGGACGCCATTCGCGGCCTGGTGGCCGGCGGCACCGATGTCCTGCTCACCACGCAGTACCTGGACGAGGCGGATCAGCTCGCGAGCCAGGTGGCGATCATTGATCACGGGAAGGTCATCGCCCAGGGCACGCCGGCCCAACTCAAAGCACTCGCCGGCAGCGACATGATTGAGGTTCGGGCCCACCGCGCCGACGATCTGCCGGAACTCGCCCGGGCTCTTGCGCCGATCGGCTCGGATCAGCCGCGAATTGACGCCGGCACCAGCTGCGTCGCGATTCCCGTTGCCGGAGGACGATCCGCGATCACCGATGCGGTCCAGGCGTTGGGCCGGCTGGATATCGACGTCGACGATATTGCGCTGCGCCGGCCGACGCTGGATGAAGTGTTTCTGACACTGACCGGAGCAATTGGGCGCGAGATAAATACGAGGAGATGACATGACGATCGTCCCTGTCGCGGCGAACAGCGACACCGACGCCCGCTCCGTTCGGCCCGCGGCCCGGACAGCGGGCGTAGGCGCCACCGTTGCCGCGGTGGCTACGCGAACACTTCGCAAATACCTGCGCTCGCCGCAAATGTTAGTGACCAGCATCGTAGGCGGCGCGATGTTCATGATTTTGTTTCGTTACATTTTTGGCGGCGCTATCCAATTCGGAAAGGTGCCGTACGTTGATTTCCTCATCCCAGGAATGGTTCTGACCAGCGTTCTCATCACCGGCACCGGGACCGCGGTTGGCGTCGCCGAGGACGGGGATCAAGGATTTTTCGACCGACTGCGCTCGTTGCCCGCGCCGCGCATCGCGCTGCTGGCCGGCCGGGCGATCGGTGACACGGTGATCGCCGCGTGGGCGACCGCGGTCACCGCGGCAATTGGATTCGCGGTCGGTTTCCGGCTGCAGGGCACGGTCGGCGAAGCGTTGCTTGCGTTCGGCCTGTGCATCGTGTGTGGCTTCGCGTTCGTCTGGATATTCATTTGCATCGGTCTGGTGTCCGGTAATGCTCAAGGTGCGCAAGGCTTTTCGATGCTCGCGTATCCCGTTATCTTTGTGTCGAGCGCGTATGTTCGTACGAATACCCTGCCGGGCTGGATGCAGCCCGTAGCCGATCATCAGCCGATCACGGTCATGTGCAACGCCGTACGATCACTTGCCCTCGGCGACACCGGGCTGGCCGGCGTCGGCCACACGATGACCTACTGGGCTTTATTGTCGCTGGGCTGGGCCGCGATTATCACGCTCGTTTTCGCGCCGGTTGCCGCGGCTCTTTATCGACGCTCTTCCTGAATGTCATGTGAACGTGCTGAGTTCGGCAACATCACCAATTCGACCGTGCCGAGGAATTCCGGATCGGCTATGAGGGTGATGCCGATGATCTTGCCGGCGCGACACTGGAAATCGAGTACGACGCGCAGCCGGCCGCCGGTTGCCCAGACCGCTCCGGGCTTGCCGTTGACGAGTGCGGGTCGCGCACCCAGCGCTCGCCCGGAGAACTGCTCCGCGACCGCGGCTGCACCTTGCAATTCGGTTGGCGCGCCGCGGTCCGCGGCGGCGGAGTCGGCGCGAAGCGTGACTTGCGGATCAAGCAGAGCTAGCAGCGTATCGAATTGGCCGCGCCGGGAAGCCGCGAGAAATGCGCGGACGAGGACGGTCTGACGGTGCCGGTCCTGCGCTGGCGACGGCGCGGATGCTTGCACCCGTCGCCGGGCCCGGCTGGCCAGCATTTTCGTGGCGGACGCGCTGCGCCCGAGTATGGGAGCGATATCGCCAAACGGTACGGCGAATACGTCGTGCAGCACGAACGCGAGCCGTTCGGCCGGGGTCAGCGTGTCCAGTACAACCAGAAGGGCCAGCCCCACGGAATCGGCAACAAGGGCTTCGTCTTCGGGGTTTTCTACGGGCCCGGCTCCAGTGGCCTCGGTGATGTCGGCGTCGGTCAGTTCCTCTCGGCGGGCGGTCCGGCTACGCAGCATGTCCAGGCAGATCCGGCCAACAGTCGTGGTCAGCCACCCGCCGAGATTGTCGATGCGATCGGCCTGAGCGCGAGAGAGGCGCAGCCAGGCTTCTTGGACCGCGTCATCAGCTTCCGTGGGAGAGCCCAGCATGCGGTGGGCCACCGCTCGAAGCTGTGGCCGGTGCTGGTCGAACGCGGTCGCCAACCGGGCAGATTGGTTCACTGGTGCCTTCTTTCGCGGCGGTCCGTCAGCACTATGACGTATCCGTCGGCGACGATGTAACGCCGTGGCGGAGGCGAGAAGCCAACCCCGCGCGCTCGGTCTGGCCCAGAGGCGACATTGCTCCGGGCCACCCGATTTCCGGCTTATGCGAGCTGGGGATAGAGGGCTTCGATGCCGAGTGAGAGTCCTGCCCTGACCTGCTGGCTGAAGGCGTCGGCGACCACTTCCAGCTGGCCCTTCTCGACGCCGTCTAGCGCGAGCTTGGCGATGTCGGCCGGGTCGGCCGCCCCGTCGACGTCCAGGCCCGCGGTCATGTCCGTGTCCATGCGGCCGACATGCAGGGCGGTCACCTGGGTCTTTTGACCAGCCAGCTGCAGGCGCAGGGAATTGGTGATCGACCATTCGGCGGCCTTGGACGCGCCGTAGCCTGCCTCGGACGGAAGCGACGCCCAGGACAGAACGGACAGGACGTTGAGGATCGCGCCGCCGCCGTTACGGGCGAGGGTCGGCACGAAGGCGCGGGTCACGTCGAGAGTCCCCAACACGTTGGTGTCGTACTCGCGGCGGTAGATGTCCAAGTCGCCGTCCAGGACACCGGTGAACGTGTCGATCCCGGCGTTGTTGATCAGCAGCGTGGCGTCCTGCGCCTGCTCGGCGGCGGCGAGGACCGATGCGTGGTCGGTGATGTCGAGCTGGACCGGGATGGCGCCTTCGACTGCGACGGTGCGCGGATCGCGGGCTGCCGCGTACACCTTGCTCGCACCGGCATCCAGAAGGAGACGGACGAAGTGGGCGCCAAGACCGCGATTGCCGCCGGTCACAAAGGCGACGGAGCCGTTGAGAATCATGAGCTGGCTTCTTCCTGTGTGGAGGTTGCACGGGATCTGCGTGCGGAATCAGCCCTGACCGCGCTGGGTGCACGACCCGGACTCAACGAGAAACCGATCGGTTTCCTACTTGTTCGCAACCGTAAACCGATCGGTTTCCATCGTCAACCCTGCGCGGTAACCTCGATGCCATGACCGTCGACAAGGCCGCATCTGACGTGGTGCCCGGGACCCCGGACGCAACCGCCAAGCCCTCACCGCGCGAACGGCTCCTTGACGCCGCGGTTGACCTCTTCTACCGCGACGGGGTCAGCGTCGGCTCCAATGCGCTGTGCAAGAGCGCCGGGATCTCCAAAAAGTCGATGTACCAGCTCTTCGACAGCAAGGACGACCTGCTCGCGGCCGCGCTCGATCGCCGCGCTCGCGCTGACACAGCGTTCTTGCTGCCCCCGCCCGATTTCAGCTCAAGCCCGCGCGCCCGGCTGCTCTATGTCTTCGGGCAGTTGGAGAAATTCGCTCAGTCATCGGACTACATGGGCTGCGCCTACCTGGCGACGCAGGTGGAATTGAAGGACTCCGCCCATCCAGCCAGCCTGGTGGCGGCCCGTATCAAGCAGTATCTGGAGGATTTCTTCCGTACCGAGGCCGAGCGCGCGCATGCCACCGACCCCGATTTCCTTACCCGCCAGCTCGCGATCCTCTACGACGGAGCGAGCACCCGCGCCGGCATCGGCGCCGACGACCTGCAGGGCTTGGCCGTCACCACGGCTGAAATCCTCATTCAAGCCGCCGGCATCACCGACTGAGCTTGCGCCATCGACTCAGAACGGGGTTGACGGCCTCGTAGGCATCCGTCGCGCTCATGAGCTCAACGGTTCACACCGCTGGGGTGAGCATGATTCCGTTGTTGCCGAACTTCACCGAAGTTGCGCACGGGCACCGCCGACGGCGAGCAGTCGTTGCAGGTTCGGGCACGTAGCCCAGAGCACGTGTACGAGATATTGGAAGTTAGACAGCCCGATGGCGAACTGTCGAGTGGTGGCGGAGGCGGTCCCGCGTTGCGTGACGGCCAAATGCTGCGGGTTAGTACCGGTTCAGCCGATCGGGGTTCCTACTGCGTATCCGGACGCGTCGCCCCGTCAATCGTCGCCGTGGAAATTCAATTCGACGGCCCGATGGGAGCGCCCAGAGGCACCGTCCAGAACTCGCCGGCGATGTCGACACGTACGGAATGCGCTTCTTCGCTGCACTGCTTCCTCGTGGTTCGACAGTCAGCGAGGTCGTCGCCACCGACGCATGCGGACAGTCACACCGTCATTCTCCCCGCAGGCCCCCGTTGTAATAGAACTTGACTGTTCAGGTCAACGTGAAGGGGCCAACAGCGCCGTAGACATGCCAGCACGATCACGCCGACAACCGCGTAACCCGCGATTCGGTCGGTTGTGCGAGATGATTCGTGGTGATGGATGACGCGGAGCACGCCCGGGTGCTGGATGAGTTGGTCAAGCGGATGGACGCCGCCGCCGACCGGATCTTCCAGCAGAGCGAACGACTGTCGGACGAGGTCGATGAATCCCAGGCTCGTGAGGACGAGAAATACGGGGACGCGCTGAATGTCAGCGCGCGGACGAAATGGCGGTGGCGCCGCCTTGACCGCCTCGACGACTATGCCGCCTTCATGGACCAGTCGGTGGTGGACTGGACGAAAGAGGCGTCGCGTATCTACGGTCAGCGACCCACGAGCGCTTGGGGCCGGTACCGGCAACGACGCCAGCTGCTGTCGATCGCCAAATACTTCGAGCGCGCCGCTGATCGGCTGGGCCAGACCCATCCCTGAGATCTGACCGTTGAGACGTGCTGTACCGCATATTTTCGCGTCCGGTCATCTGATAAATTCGTCAACTGATCAGCGTGTAGGTTGCAGGATATATGCATCCTGCGGAGGCGGAGGTCGCTGTGCTCGTTGGCGGGGAAGGCGGCTGACGATGTCCACGCCGTTGCACCAGTTGAAGGCGGAATTTTTCAAAACCCTGGGCCATCCGGCCCGGATCAGAATCCTGGAGCTGTTGGCCGAGCGAGACCGGTCGGTGGGCGAAATGCTGCCGGAGGTCGGTCTTGAATCCTCGCACCTTTCCCAACAGTTGGGCGTGCTTCGGCGCGCTGGCGTTATCGCCGCCCGCAAACAGGGCAGCACGGTCATTTATTCGATGGCGTCGCCGGACATGACAGAGCTGATGGCCGTCGCCCGGAAGATTCTCACCGGCGTGCTGACCGATCAGGTGGGGCTGTTGAAGGACCTGCGGGCCGACCATCGCGCGGCCGGGCGGCGTGCCGCCGCGAGGCGTTAATGGGGTGGCTGCGCCGGATTCGGCGGACCGGTCGGTTCGTACAACCGGCGGGATCGGCGCCGGAACGGGCCTCGGTACCGGATTTGAACGGATCCCTGCAGCTGCGGCATGTTGACGCGGGCTCGTGCAACGGCTGCGAGATCGAGCTTTCCGGAGCCTTCGGGCCGGTATATGACGCCGAGCGGTTCGGGGCCCGGCTGGTTGCCTCGCCGCGGCATGCCGACGGTCTGCTGGTGACGGGCGTGGTGACGCACAACATGGCCGGGCCGCTGCGGGACACCCTGGAGGCGGTGCCGCACCCGCGCGTGGTGATCGCGATCGGGGATTGTGCCCGCAACTGCGGCGTATTCGCGGCAGGCTACGGCGTCGCGGGTGCGGTGCGCGACGTCGTCCCGGTCGACGTGGAGGTACCCGGCTGCCCACCCACGCCGGATCAAATTCTCACGGCGTTGCGCTCGGTCAGCGGCCGGTGAGCTCGACCCTCGACCTGGCTCCGTACTCCGCGCGCGGTCGATCCCCGGGCACTGACCCTGCCGCGCGTTGGAGCGGTGGTGGGGCCGCACGTATGACGGGCGGCCTCACCGCTGCGGTCGGCCTCACCGGGGTCGCCGTGGGTCTGTTCGGTGTCGTCCGTGGACTGGGTCCGGTACGCATCGGTTGGCTGGTGCCGCTGATCGGGATACGGCTGCAGGTCGACCAGTTGAGCGGGTTGTTCCTCGCCATCACCGGCGCGGTGGCGTTCGCGGTCGGCTTGTACGCGGTGGCTTACGCGCGCGCCGAGCGGTTGCCGCGGTTCGCGCTGTGGATTCTTCCGCTGTTCGTGGCCGCGATGCTATTGGTTGCCTCGGCAGGTTCGGTCAGCACATTCCTGCTGGCCTGGGAGCTGATGGCCGGCGCCTCGCTCGTTCTCGTATGCACCGAACACCACCGCCCCGCGGCCCGGTCGGCCGGCGTCTTTTACGCGGTGCTGACCCAGCTCGGTTTCGTCGCGATTCTGCTTGCGCTGAGCATTCTGGCGGCCGCGACTGGCACCGACTCGTTCGCCGAGTTGGCGCACCGGGCGGCAACACTGCCGCCGGCGACCCGGGCAGTGGTGTTCGTACTGACCGTCGCCGGATTCGGCTCGAAGGCCGGGCTTCTTCCGTTGCACGCATGGCTTCCGCGCGCGCATCCGGAGGCCCCAAGTCCGGCCTCGGCCTTGATGAGCGCGGCGATGGTGAACCTCGGGATATACGGCTTGGTGCGATTTGACCTGCAGGTGCTCGGGCCGGGTCCGCGCTGGTGGGGACTGACGCTGTTGGTGCTGGGCGCGCTTTCGGCGGTGTACGGCGTTTTGCACGCCGCCGTGGCCACCGATTTGAAACGGCTGTTGGCATATTCGACGACCGAGAACATGGGGCTGATCACGCTCGGTCTCGGCGCGGCGCTGTTAACCCGATCCGTTCCGGGCGTAGCGGCGATCGCGTTGACCGCGTCGTTGCTGCATTTGATTGGCCACGCTGCCTTCAAGACATTGGGTTTTCTTGCTGCCGGCTCGGTTCTGGTCGCCACCGGCCTACGCGATATCGACAGATTGGGCGGGCTGGCTCGACGGATGCCGGCGACCACTGTCGCGTTTGGACTCGCCGCGCTGGGCGCCTCCGGGCTGCCGCTCGGTGCCGGGTTCGTCAGCGAATGGCTGTTGTTGCAGGCGCTGATCCACGCCCCCCATGAGGGCCATACGTTGCTGGCATTGGTGATGCCACCGGCGGTTGGCGCGGTAGCGCTGACGACCGGGCTGGGTGTGGCGGCGATGGTCAAGGCCTTCGGTGTTGGCTTTCTGGCCCGGCCGCGGTCGGATGCGGCGGCGGAGGCGGTCGAGGCTCCGACCGGGATGCTGGCTGGAATGGCGGTTGCCGCGGCAGCGTGCGTGGTGTGCGCGGTCGCCCCAGCTGCGTCCGGACCATTGCTGCGGGACGTGCTGCATCAGCTGCTCGGCGCAGGGTCAGCGCCGCGCCTCGGGCTGCTGTTGCGGCTGCCCGGCGCCGCGGGCTCGGTATCGGCGACGGTATTGGCCGCGGCGATGGGCGTGGCCGTACTGCTGGCGTTGGCGTTGGCGCTGGCCGCAACCGGAGCCCGGCGACGTCCGTCCGCAGTGGACGCTCCACTGTGGACATGCGGCGCGGAACGGCTCACGCCGCGCATGCAGTACACGGCGACCTCTTTCGCCCAGCCGCTGCAGCGGGTCTTCGACGACGTGCTGCGGCCGGACACCGACGTACGGATCGACCACCACGCCGAATCGCGCTATCTGCTCTCGAGAGTCGCGTACTCGGGCCGATTGACCGACGCAATCGAGGACCGGCTCTACTGGCCGGTGGTTCGCCTCGTACGCACCGTTGCCCGGGGTCTGCGGCGCGCCCATTCCGGAAGCGTCCACTTGTACCTGGCCTACGGCGCGATCGGGTTGTTGCTCGTGCTGGTGCTGGCGCGATGAACGTACTGGTCGTCGTACTGCAGCTGGTGCTTGTTCTGGTGGCCGCGCCGCTGGTGATCGGCGCGATGCGGCAGGTACGGGCTCTGTTGGAGGGGCGCTGCGGCGGTGGCGTGCTGCAGCCGTGGCGCGATATTCGCAAGCAGTTGGGCAAGCAGCAGATTCGCCCGGCCGGCACTACAGTCATCTTTCTCGCCGCGCCGCCTGTGCTGATGGCCGGCACAGTGGTGATCGCCGCGACCGTACCGGTTGTCGGCACCGGGTCGCCGCTGGACTCGGTCGCCGATTTGTTCGCTGTGGTCGGCCTATTGCTACTGGGCACGGTCGCGCTGACCCTGGCCGGTCTCGATACCGGTACGGCGTTCGGCGGAATGGGTGCCAGCCGCGAGGTGACCATCGCCGCCCTGGTTGAGCCGACCATTTTGCTGGCCGTATTCGCACTGTCAATTCCAGCGCATTCGGCGAATCTGGCGGCCATTGTCACGAATACCGTCCATCATCCCGGCCAGGTTGTCTCGCCGGCTGGTGTGTTGGCGTTCGTCGCGCTGGCGGTCGTGATTGTCGCCGAGACCGGGCGGCTGCCGGTCGACAATCCCTCGACACACCTGGAATTGACGATGGTGCACGAGGCGATGGTGCTCGAATATGCCGGGCCGCGGCTGGCGCTGCTCGAATGGGCCAGCGGTATGCGGCTGACCGTCCTGTTGGCATTGCTGGCAAATCTGTTCCTGCCGTGGGGCGTGGCCGGCCACAATCCCGATGCCGCCGCCGTTTTCCTGGGCCTGGTGGCGATTTCGGTCAAGGTTGGGGTGCTGGCGACGCTACTGGCCGCGGGTGAGGTTTTCGTCGCGAAGCTACGTCTGTTCCGGGTCCCCGAATTGCTGGCCGGCTCGTTTTTGCTCGCCCTGATCGCGGTGACGGCCTCGTATTTCTTTTCGCCGGTCGGTGGTTGATGTCGAATTCCAGTGTGCTCGACCTGAGCGCGGGTGCTTTTTTACTCGCGGCCGTGCTGATCGTCTGGCGTCGCCAGCTGACCGCGATCGTACGGTTGCTGGCCTGGCAGGGCGTGGCGCTGACGGTTCTGGTTTTCGCCGAGGCGGCGCGGGGCCACGATGCGGCGCTGCTGGGCGTCGGGTTCGCGGTCTTTGGCCTGCGCGCGTTGTTGCTGCCCTGGCTGCTCGCGCGGGCAGCGGATGGGCCCGAACGTAGGGAGAGCGAGCCGTTGGTGAATACGACGGCCTCGCTGCTCGTCACCGCGGTGTTGGTGGTGGTTGCGTACGCGGTGAGCCGGCCGCTGGTCGCGGTGGACCCCACGCCGGCGATCCAGGCGGTACCGGCGGCGTTCGCGGTCGTCCTGATAGCGGTCTTCATCATGGTCAGTCGGCGCCGGGCGGTGTCGCAGGCGGTCGGATTCCTGCTGCTGGACAACGGGATCGCCGCGACCGCATTCCTCATCACCGCAGGGGTTCCGCTCGTCGTCGAACTGGGCGCGTCGCTGGACGTGCTCTTTGCCGTACTGGTGCTGGGTGTCCTCACTGGACGGATGCGGCGGGTGTTCGGCGGCACCGACCTTGACCAGTTGCGGGAGCTACGCGGATGAGCCTGGTGCTGGTTGCGCTATTCGCTCCGGTGGTCGTCGCCGCCGTGGCCGCGGTGACCGGCTGGCGCCGCGCCGTCGGATACGCCACTGTCGCGGCGGCGCTGGTGATTCTGGCCTGCGGCGCCGCGCTGGCGGCCCAAACCGCTTCCACTGCGCGCATTTACGCCGGCGGACTGTTGCGTGTGGACGGACTGACCGTCACCATGCTGATCGTCATCGGCGCGGTAGCCGCGATCGCCGCCGCCGCGAGCATCGGATATCTCGACGCTGAATTCGCCGCCGGGCACACGACCGTACGCCGCGCGCACGCATATGCCGTGCTGCTGCCGGCTTTCGTGGCCGCGATGACGCTGGCCGTGCTGGCGAACAACCTCGGCGTGATGTGGGTGGCGATCGAGGCCACCACGATCGCCACCGCGTTTCTGGTCGGGCACCACCCGAGCCGGGCCGCGCTGGAGGCTACGTGGAAATACGTGGTGATCTGCTCGGTCGGAATTGCGTTGGCTTTTCTTGGTACGGTCGTGCTGAATTTCGGCGGCCGGCACGCCGGAATATCGGCCGGTCAGTCATTGCGGCTGGACAGCCTGGTCGGGCACGCGGGCCAGCTTGATCCCGCCGTCACGCACCTGGCTGCGGGGCTGTTGTTGCTCGGGTACGGCGCCAAGGTCGGGCTCGTTCCGTTCCACACCTGGCTGGCCGACGCGCACAGCCAGGCGCCGGCACCGGTCTCGGCGTTGATGAGCGGGGTGCTGCTGCCGGTGGCGTTTTGCGCCTTGCTGCGGGTCAAGACCGTCGCCGATGCCGCGCTGGGTAACGGATTCTTCCGCAATGGTCTGCTCACGGTCGGCCTGCTGACGGTCGCGGTGGCGGCGTTCATGCTGGTCGTACAAACCGACGTCAAGCGGATGTTGGCGTATTCCTCAATGGAGAACATGGGGTTGCTTGCCCTGGCGGCCGCGGCCGGCACGCGGCTCGCGATCGCCGCGTTGTTGCTGCACGTATTGGCGCATGGCTTGGGCAAGGCGGTGCTTTTCCTGGCCGCCGGTCAATTGCAGATGGCCCATGGTTCGACCGCCATCGCGGACATCGGCGCGGTGATCGGCCGGTCCAAATTGTTGGCGGTGGCGCTGGGCGTTGGTCTCGCGGTGCTGTTGGGGATGCCGCCATTCGCCATGTTCGCCAGCGAA
Organism: Mycobacteriales bacterium; assembly: GCA_040414495.1. GTDB lineage: Bacteria > Actinomycetota > Actinomycetes > Mycobacteriales > QHCD01 > DATAVB01. The sequence continues at coordinate 3,008 of JBEDUI010000054.1, read as the reverse complement.
TTGTCGATGGCGCGCGGTTTGGCTGGCGCGCACCTTGCCTGGTCGCTGGCGGTGGCGCTGGCGCTGCTGGTCATCGCGTTCGCCGCATTGGTCCGCAACGGCGCGCGGCTGCTGTTGGGCACCCCGGCCGGGGACCCACCGGCCATCGTCATCCCGGCCACGACGGTGGCGGCGCTGGTCGCCGGGGTGTGCGCGTGCCTGCTGCTCGGCATCACCGCCGGCCCGCTGGCTGGCGTGTTCCACGCTGCCGCCGACGTGCTCGGGGCGGTTCGATGAGCAGCCAGTCCGTGCTCGGCGCGCACCGGGTCAGTCGGCAGGTCGCTGCGGAGCAGCTCGCCACCGAGGTGGGGGCGTTGTTCGAATCCGGTTACCGGCTGGGATTGGTCGCGGCGCACGACGACGGCGAGCAGCTGCGTGTTGTTTATCTGTTTCTCGCCGGGGCGCCCGACCGCCGAGTCGAGCTCGAGGTCACACTGTCCACAAAGGACCCGAAGTTGCCCACGCTGGCCGACCAGTCCTTTCCGGCCGGCCGATTCGAACGCGAAATGAAGGATCTTTACGGCATTGTCCCCAGTGGACATCCGTTGCCCCGCCGGCTGGTTCGGCATGCGCACTGGCCCTCGGGGTGGCATCCGATGCGCCGGGACGCCGGCCCGGCGCCGGAATTCTCCGACACCGGGCCGTACCCGTTCCTGACCGTGGAAGGGCCTGGGGTGTACGAGATTCCGGTCGGGCCGGTGCACGCCGGGATGATTGAGCCGGGGCATTTCCGTTTCTCCGTGGTCGGGGAGACCATTCTGAAGCTGAAGGCCCGGCTGTGGTTCACCCATCGAGGTGTCGAGAAACTCTTCCAGGAGCAGCCGGCGACCGACGGAATCCAGCTCGCGGAACGCATCAGCGGGGACACGTCGGTCGGCCACGCGCTGGCGTACTGTCTGGCCGTCGAAGATGCGCTCGGCCTGGAGGTGCCGGACGATGCGCATCGGCTGCGCGCGTTGCTGGTCGAGCTGGAGCGGCTGTACAACCACGCCGCCGACCTCGGCGCGCTCGCCAACGACGTCGGTTTCGGGCTGGCCAATTCACACGCCCTGGCTATTCGGGAGCGGTTGCTACGGCTGAACCAGACGGTCACCGGGCACCGTCTGCTCCGCGGCGCGATCCACGTCGGGGGAGTGAGTCTCACGGCGCTCCCGGACGTGGCGGAGCTGGACCGCATCAGCGCCGAGCTCGCCGAGGTCACGCGGCTGACCCTGCGTAATACGGTGATCCACGACCGGTTTGCCGGCACCGCGATCTTGGGTGCCGAGCCGGCGCGTGATCTGGGCTGCCTCGGCTACGTCGCCCGGGCCAGCGGCTTGCCGGTCGATGCGCGGCTGGACCACCCGACGGTGGTGCTGCCGATCGAACCGGTGACGGCAAGCGATGGCGACGTGCTGGCTCGCTATTCCGTCCGTCGTGACGAATTCGCGGCCTCGGTCCGGCTGATCCGGCACCTTGTCGAGGCGACCGGGGGAGTCCGGGAATTCGGTGCGGCGCAGCGACATGGCGGGGGCGGCGGCAGTGGGGTAGGGATCGTTGAGGGATGGCGGGGCACGATCGTGCATCGCGTCGAGGTCGACGCGAACGACCGGATGCTTCGGGTCAAGGTGGTCGACCCGTCGTGGTTCAACTGGCCGGCGCTGCCGGTCGCGCTGGCCGACACGATCGTGCCGGATTTCCCGCTCACCAATAAAAGCTTCAACCTCTCGTACGCCGGCAACGACCTCTAAAAGAGGACTCCCTGGTCAGGACCAAAACGGGCGGAAGTCCTGGAACGAAGGCTCGAACAACTGGTCAGGCAGGCGGTATGCCTTGCACCGCTTTTCTTGTTTACTTTGTGGTTTGACGCCGGTCGCGTCACCGGGGAAGGCGTCGGGGATCACCGTCCAGCCCAGGTTCCGCTCGTAATATTGCGCGGCCGTGTGCACGGACGGCCACCCGTCGTCGTCGATGACAATCACGCCGCCAGGCCGGACGATCTTACGCAGGAAATAGAAATCGACGAACACTTCGTGGAATCTGTGACTGCCGTCCACGAATGCGGCGTCGGCGAGGAAGCCCTCGGTGAGCAGCTGCGGGAGCGCGATCGACGAAGGAATGCCCATGAGCGTGGCGATTGAGTCCAGCCCCGCAGAACGTAGAAGATCCCATCCGGCATTGAAAAACTCGCGTTCTTGGAACGGGTCGATGATGACGTGCCGGGGTTGCGGACGGTCGACAGTCGTCAGCGCCTCACCGATGGCGAGCGCGGAGCTGGCGTAGGCGAGGCCAATCTCCACAACCTTTTCGGCCCGCTCGGAGATCATCAGATCGCGCAGCTGGTCGCAGTGGTGCTCGGGGACTGTGACGGTCTGAAAATCTAGCTTTTGGTCGCGCGTCCGCGGCGGCCCCTCCTGCGCGAGTCGGCGGCGTACCTCGCGGACGCGCGTCGCACCGTCATTCGGGTTCGTCATGAAGACCGCTCCTTTTAGCTGTTGTCGTGTGTGCTCTTGAGAATGGCGGTGCATTGGGCGAGTGAGGCGTAGGCGCCTGTGTCGATGCTTCGCGCGGAGACTGTCATGATTTTCGGTAAATCCGAGGTGATTTACGGATGGGAATGTTAGCAGTTCGGAAGTTGTCCAGGCATCAGCGTGTTGAGCGCAAGTATATATCGGCTTCACCGCCGCGTCTGTCGGTGTAGCGGCCGCGGTTCCTTGTGATTTCCGAGGCTGAAAATTGATCAACTCGATCAGTATAAGACACAGACAATGCGGCAGTTCGGGCGGGTAGTCCAGAAATGGAATAAAGGCATTCCATGCTAATGTCCACACTTGACCGCGGCCGAATACGGCACACCGAATTGCTTGTCGAAGATCTCCTCCGCAGGCTTCGGCAATTCGGTTGGCCGTCATGGCGAAGCGCATTCTTAGTAGAGAACTGGTTCGGCTAGGACCCGCCAATCGCGCTCAAGAACCGACCAACGAACCAGG
>JBEDUI010000053.1:0-7426 GCA_040414495.1 Mycobacteriales bacterium | reverse complement strand
ACCTCGCCGAGGCCGGCGTACTGGATCAGCTGCGGGCGTACGGCGGCTGGAATACCGCCGGCAATACGGTCGGCTCGGTGGTGGCTGCCGTTGTGGCCCATACCGCCGGCGAACGGCTCGGCACGCTCGACCCGGTCGCGCAGGAGCGGCTGCGGTGGCACCGCGTCGTGGAGGACTACGGGTACCAGGCGGTGGTACGGACCGAACTGGGTCGCGCCGACGATCGGTACGCCGCGCACATCTCGGTCCCGTTCGACGACGCCGACGTGCTCGACGAGTACGTAGAGGCGGCCGCGGATCGGCTCGCGGCGGTGACCGCGGAACTCGGCGGCGACGCCCGGCGGTGGGAGGTACGCGGCCTGCGTCTGCCGTGGCGACGGACCTTCGAGGTCGACTTCGACCTCGTTCCCCAGCCAGTGGGATGAATAGTCTCGCGGTCGACTGTGGACAGACCGGCTCGCGACTGCTCCTATCCGTCGCCGGCCGCAGCGCGCTGCTGACCGCTGGCGGTTTTGCCTACGCCGCAGCGGATCCCGCGGCAACCGTCAATGGCAACATCGCCGATGCGTGGCAGCACGGTCCGAAGTGGACGGTCCCGGCCGTCGGCATCGGCCTGACCGGGGAGTACGACGACACGCAGCTGCGTACCATCGCCGCCGCGACGGCGCGGTTGTGCGGCGCGGCAGTGGTACGGATCGCGCACGATTCGGTCACCGCGCACGTGGGTGCTCTGGGCGGCCGGCCCGGCATGGTGGTGATGGCTGGCACCGGTGTAGTGGCGTTGACGGTCGGTCCGGACCGTTCCGTGCGGCGCGTCGACGGGCTCGGTCACCTGCTCGGTGATGACGGTGGCGGCTTTTTCGTGGGGCAACGGGCGTTGCGCGCGGCGTTGGCGGCGGCGGACGGACGGGGTCCGCAGACGTTGCTGCATGCAATGGCCATCGAGGCGTTCGGGCCGCTGGATGATCTGGCCGGCCGGCTCAATCCGGACCCGGCCGCGGTGTCGCGGATCGCCGGGTTCAGCCGCCCGGCCGCGCAGGCAGCTCGGGCTGGCGACGAAATCGCGGTGCGGATCTGGCAGGACGCGGTAGCGGCATTGGTGACCACTTCCCGCGCGGCGCTATCGGGCTGGCCAGCGGCGACCGTGTCCTGGGCTGGAGCGCTGTTCGACGTGGCGGATTTGATCCGGGAGCCGTGGCTGCGGGCGATGCGGGAGCAGGAGCCGCGGGCGGTATTCACCACGCCGGCCGGCGATTGCCTGGGCGGCGCCCGATTGTTGGCCGAACGCGACGACCTCGATCACTTGTGCCGGCTCGTATATCGGGTCTAGGGCGTGTCTCTTGGATCCTGGGCGCCGCGCAGCAGGCCGAGGATTTAAGAGACATGCCCTAAGAGCGGCGCAGCGTCTGCTCCAGGCTGTACCGGTCGCCCCGGTACAACGATCGGGCGAATTCGATGGCCCGGCCGCGGGTGTCGTAGGTGACCCGCTCGATCAACAACGCGGGGGACAGCGCCGGGACCTGCAGGTGCTCGGCCTGGGTTGGATCGAGGACCGTGGCCCGAACCTCTTGCTCGGCGCGGTCGACGTGCACTCGGTAATGCGCCGAGAGCGCCTCGTACAGCGACTTGTTCAGATCCAACCGGATCAGCCCGGGTGCGAGCGAGGCTACGACCCAGACCTCCTCCAGGCACATCGGCACCGAATTGGCCAGCCGAAGCCGGACCAGGCTGAGCAAAGGCTCGCCCGGGCTCACCCCCAACCGCCAACTCTCCCGGGCGCCGGCCGGGACCTCCTCGGCCCGGAGTAATTTGGCGGCCGGCGTGAGACCGCGTGAGCGCATGTCCTCGCTGAACGAGGTGAGCAGCTCACGCTTGCGGATGGCCGGCTCGGCGACGTAGGTTCCGGAGCCCTGAATGCGGTACACCGTGCCAGCGGCGACGAGCTGTTCGATGGCTCGGCGCACGGTCAGCCGGCTCACGCCTAACTGCTCGGAGAGTTGCCGCTCGGTGGGGAGCCGCTGGCCCGGCTGCAGCTCGCTGCCGATCAGCTCCAGCAGGTGGGCCCGTACGACCGCGTGCTTCGCGATCGTCGTCCCGGGCGGGTCGCTCGCGCCGGTCTTGTCCGGGCGCCCCGCTCGGGCACGTGCCACTACGCCTCCGAAGTAGACCAATATGTGCGTACCAATTTAACATGCCTTACGTGTCTGTACGTTAGCCCGATCCAGCCCGGCGGTGCTGTGTTTACGCGATCCGCCAGAGTCGGCGGATATCGCTCGTACAGCTCGCCAACAGCAACGGGTCATTGTCCGCCCGGGTCGCGCCCGGTGCCTTCAGGCATTCCCCGGTGGCGTCGTTACGCAGCCCACCGGTGGACAGGAACGTCCACATCTGACTCCCGCTGCCGGTGCAGCTCGCGACCGTGACAACGCCACTGCTGCTTGGAGTCAGGCACGCTCCGGTCGAGGCGGCACGCAGCCGCTGATACGGATCGAGCGTCCAGATCTGGCTTTTCACAGCGGCGCAATTGGCAATGCGGGACGATACGGCCGCATCGAGGCACCGCTGCCAGGCCCGGTTCACCAGCGCCGTGGTCGAAATCGGGTGTGGGCTGACCGGTGTTTTCACCGTCCATTTCTGGCTGGATTTCGTACCGCAGGTGCTCATTGATATCGCCGTGTTGGTGCGGGTCAGACACTGGCTCGACGCGCCGTTGACCAGGTGCCCGGTCGCTGGGTTATACGTCCATTTCTGCGCCGCGGTCGAGTTGCATGTCGCAACCCCAACCTTTCCGTTGGACTGCGCCGCGCACGCGCGGGAGCGGCCATCGACCAGATGCCCGGCCGAATTCAGTCCCCACGCCTGCCCGGCCACGTAGGCGCAGGTGCCGGCGCTGAGCGTATGACTGGCCGGCCAGGTGGATTGCAGGCATGCGGTGCTATTCGCCAACCACAGCCCGGTAATTATCGGCGAACCACCCTGACCGGTGAACGTCACGGTACGAATTCCGCCGCCGTCCTCGGCGTTCAGCTGCCACGAGGACGTCTTCGCGCCCAGCGACGTGGGCTTGAACCGCACGGTGACCGTGATCGATTCACCCGGTGTCAGCGTGGTGCCCTCCGGCACCTGGGTGACCGCGGAAAACCCATCGGTGATAGGCGGTTTCGACCGGGTGAAGATCAGATCCGTGCCGCCGGTATTCCTCAACGTGAACGTCTTGTCACTCGACTGTCCAATGGGGACAGTTCCGTACGTCAGCGCGGACGGGCTGATACTCAGGCTCGGTGCGGACGCGGCCTGACCGGTGAACCCGATCTGTAGTTCCGCGCCCGGTTGACCGCTGTTCGTATCGAACGTCAACTGCGCCGAATACGAACCGTCCTGGGTCGGGGCAAACGTCACCTGCACGCTCACGCTGTCACCCGGCGCGATCGAGGTGCCGTCCGCTGGGAGGCCGGACAGCGAGAACGGCTGCCCTTCCGGGCTCAGCGTCGAGTTGTTGACGACCAGCGGCTGCGCGCCATCATTGGTCAACGCGAACGAGTCGGATTTGCTGCTCCCGGCGACGATTCCACCGAAACTGATCGCGGTCGCCGACAGGCTCAGATGGGGCCCGGACCAGCGGCCGAACCCGGAAACGGGAATGGTTTCGGTCCCTTGGTTGGTCGAGACGACCACCGTGCCGCCGGCGGCTCCCGGAACGGTCGGCGCGAACGTCACCGGAATCGTCGCGGTCTGGCCGGCCGGAATCGTGGTGCGGCTCGGCGTGCCCGCCGTGAATGCGCTGGTCGTGGAAATCGTGCCCAGCGTCAGGTCGTACGCCGCCGTGATCGTCACATTCTTCGTCGTCGTGGTGCCGACTGTCGCCGTTCCCATATCCGTACCGACGTAGCTGAACGGCTGGTCCACCGGATAGCCGAATGCCTTGATCTGCCCACCGCGGGTACCGACGTAAATACGATTACCGCTGACGCCGGGGGAGGAGAAGTTGGTCGAATTCCCGATCGGCCACACCCCGAGCTGCACGAGCTGCCCACCGGAGGGGATCGCCTTGTACGCACGCAATTGCGCCTGCTGACCGAGATTGTTGGCGGCCCACTCGATCCACACCACGCCGCTGCCGTCGTCCGTACCGTCGGAGGTGATGATCGGCGCGCCGGAATACGCACCGAACGCGTCCGGACTCTCGACCGGTGCGGTGAATCCAGGATTACCGTTTCCGTCGACCGCGTATTTGAACGCCATCAGCTTGCCCGAATGCCCGGCCCCACCGGCGATATTGCCGCCACCGGTCGAGGTGGGAACCCACAGGTACCCGCCGCCACCGGGCCAGGCGGCCGGACGCGACCACACTCCGCCGTACCGGCCGATCTTCTGCACGGCCTGGTCCGACTGCGACGGTCCGTTGCGGTAGCCGCCGAGCTTGTCCCGATCCAGCGTGACCAGGTAGCCCTGCTTGCCGATGATCGTGAGCAGCCGGGAATGCGCGGCCGTACCGAAATACTGTTTCGGCAGGGCAATCGGGCCGCCGGAGGTGAGGTCCGCATCCCAGGAATCCAATTGCGCCGCATCGGCTGGTATATAGAAATCCGTTGGTTTCAGCTGCCCATTCGACTGAACGGTCAGCCGGACCACCGCCTCGCCCAGATCGGCCGGCGGATGGCTGCCCAATATGGGCGCCGTACCGTAACTCACCCCGAACGCATTGCCGGTCGCGACGATCAGCTGATTCGACCCGTCGGATATCAATCCGCCGCCGGACTGCCAGATCCCGGCGCCGTCCAGACCACTGGTGTCGACCCATTTCGCGGTGATCGCACGCGCGGTTGTCGACACGCCGAAAACCCAGCCCTGGTACGGCGAGATGTCGCAGTGGCTACCGAATCCCACGTAAACAACACCGTTCATGAGGAGCAGACCGGGCCGCTGCATTTCGGTTTTTGGGCTGAACGGTACGGACGGATGGTTGTCCGCATTTCCGGCGATGGTCACCGGCCAGCCGGACCGCTCCGCACCGGTCTGAATATCCAGAGCGTGCAGCTTCCACGTGGCTTTGCTGCCGTCCCACGTTTTCGCCATTATGTAGGCGGTTCCGGTGGCGCTGTCGACAACCGGGGTGCCGGTGATGCCGATATTCGGTGAGAGATCGCTGCACGGCAGCGCCGAGGCAGGTAGCGGCGTACCGACATTCTTCGTCCAGAGTTGGGCGCCCGTCGCGGGAGACAGACCGTAAATGTTGTCGGTCTCAGTGACGACCAGCAGCACGCCGTTCGAGACGATCGGCTGGGCGTAGATATCGCCATCCAGCTGTTTGCTGAACAACTGCCCGAACGAACTGCTCTGCACGGTCGCCGGCGAGAGTCCTGGCTCGTCCGGATACCAGCCGTCCCGGCCGTTGTCCCCGGCATTCGTGGGAATCGGCGCCGCGACGGTGGCGGCCGAATGCGCGGCCGGCGCGGCCACTGCCACTGTCCCTCTCACTGTCAATGTCTCGGAGGCCGAACCCACGGCCAGGCAGGCCGCCATCAACCCAGCAAGAAGCCAACGCATTTCTCAGTCCCCCCGGCCGAATGTCCCGGGGTAGTTGTACGCGGTTTTGCCGGCCTGGTGACGGCTTTGGAGATACGTCCGGTTTCACGCGCCCGGAGCTGCTGCCGCCGCTTGCTTGCGCGAATGTGGCGGCTCGTAATCTGTGCCAGTGAATGCGTACTCGCCCGCGGCAGCGCCGTGGTGGCAGCCGGTTCTGGGCTGGGCTATTTCTGGAGGGCTCGCGCTGGCGAGTCTGCTTTTCTTCGGTACTTAAGCCGCGGGAGCGCTCATCCGGTACGTGGTGCCGCTGCTGCCTTGCATCCAGGCATCCGGCAGCGCCGCGGCCAGGGCGTGCTGCGCCCGCCAACCCGTGCAGTGGCCAGGGACGAGCAGATCGGGCGCGACCTCGGTGAGGGCGTCGACAGTAGGGGCGATGATCGGCTCGAACGCCGGCCCGCCCAGGTGCAATCCGCCGATAAGGGCGTGTAGGCGAGTGACTCCGGTCAGGCGCTGCGCGTGCCGGACGATGTTGACCGCGCCCGCGTGGCCGCAGCCGGTCAGCACCATGAGTCCGCGATCGCGTACGTGGATCACCAGGGCCTGATCGTCCAACACCAACGGGTCGTGCTGCCATTCGCCATCGATATGAGCCTGGTGGGCCGGCGGCATTCCATGCTCGAACTCGGTGGTCCGGTCGACCTCGCCGGTGATCAGCACACTGCCGTCCACGAGCAGGGAAGGTACGCGCCGCTCGATGACATCGATCCCTTCCTCCTCGAGCGTGCGCCGGCTCAGGGTCGGAAATTCGAATGCGGTCTGACCCGGCACCGCTAATCTCCGACGGGTCCAGATAAGCGGGTGTACGACCATTGGCAGGCGCCGTACGCCGCCGCGGCCGATAAGTCCGGCCAGCCCGCCGGCATGGTCGAAATGCCCGTGGCTCAGCACAATCGCGTGCAGGTCGTTGACATCGATGCCCAGCCGGTCGGCATTGGTGATCATCGCGTCGGGCGACAATCCGGTGTCGAATAGCAGCGTGGTGGTCGAATCCCCACGCCGTACCGTAACCAGTGCTGAAAAGCCGTGTTCGGCAATCAGCCCGACCGCTGTTCGGCCTCCCTCGAACTGCTGGGCAACCGCCGTACCGACGCCGAACGAGGCCCGCTGCGCCCGTTCCTCCCCAAGCAGCAGGGCGTCAAAGACGTTGTCCACGAGTGTGGTGACACGTACCTCGTCGACCGGTTCGATGGTGATCGGATCAACGGCGGCGCCGCTCGCCGGGCGCGGGGCCGAGGCCCGGGCGCCGGAATCTGACTCGCACATGCGGTTACGGTAGCTCTGCGGGAACGTGGGTTCTACGAAGGAGTACAAGTGAGTGACACACTGCGTAGTGTCGAGATCGAGCGGACCGGCCTCAGCCGTTATACGGCGCGGAATGTCCGCGGTGGCACGTTGAACATGGGCGGCGGGGACGACGCCGATTTCAGCCCGGTCGAATTGTTGTTGGCCGCGATCGGTGGCTGCACCGCGATCGACGTCGACTATATCACCGTAAAACGTGCCGAGCCGGAGAAATTCACCGTCACCGTAAGCGGGGACAAGATCCGCGACGAGTTGGGTAATCGGATGACGAACCTGACCGTGGAATTCGCCATCACGTTCCCGGACGGTGATGCCGGAGATGCTGCTCGCGAGGTGCTTCCCAAGGCAGTGGAAATGTCACACGACCGGCTGTGCACCGTATCTCGCACCGTCGAGATTGGTACGCCGATACGGAACGAGATTTCTTAGCTTCAGGATTTCATGAGGTAATCGGGCTGTGTATGGAAGTGCCTGTCCCGCTTGGAAAACTTGGGATGTGATCTGAGCGGGCAGGCGCTCCGTATCTGATTGAGAACGC
>JBEDUI010000052.1:0-37664 GCA_040414495.1 Mycobacteriales bacterium | reverse complement strand
ACGACGGCTGCCGACGCGCTGCGCGCAGCCGAGGTCCGCGACGCCGTGGTCGTCGAGGACGCCGACGGCCACCTGCACGACCTGGCCTGGAGCCCGGCGCTCGACACCGAGGTCACCGCGGTAGCGATGGCGAGCGAGACCGGTCGGGCCGTGCTGCGGCACTCGACCGCGCACGTGATGGCCCAGGCCGTGCAGGAGTTGTTCCCGAAGGCCAAGCTGGGCATCGGCCCGCCGATCGAGAACGGCTTTTATTACGACTTCGACGTACCGGAGCCGTTCAAGCCCGAGGATTTGGAACGCATCGAGAAGCGGATGCGAGCCATCGTCAAGGAAGGGCAGTCGTTCAGCCGCCGCGCGGTCTCGGACGATGAGGCCCGCAGCGAGTTGGCCGGCGAGCCGTACAAGCAGGAACTGATCGGACTGAAGAGCTCGGCTGCGGACGCCGCCGAAGGCGCCTCGGTCGAGGTCGGCGCCGGCGAGCTGACGATTTACGACAACCTTCATCCCGACGGTGCGCTGGCCTGGAAGGACCTGTGCCGCGGGCCGCATTTGCCTACCACCAAGGCGATTCCGGCGTTCAAGCTAATGCGCAGCGCCGCCGCGTACTGGCGTGGCAACGAGAAAAACCCACAACTGCAGCGGATCTACGGCACCGCGTGGGAATCGCGGGACGCGCTCAAAGAGCACCTGCGGATGCTGGAGGAAGCCGCGCGGCGCGATCACCGCAAGATCGGCGCCGAATTGGACCTGTTCAGCTTCCCGAACGAGATCGGCTCGGGCCTGGCGGTCTGGCACCCGCGCGGTGGCGTGATCCGCCGGGTGATGGAGGAGTATTCGCGGCAGCGGCACGAGCGGGCCGGTTACGAATTCGTCTACACACCGCACGTCACCAAGGGCACGCTGTTCGAGTCCTCCGGGCACCTGCAGTGGTACAAGGAGGGCATGTATCCGGCGCTGGAAATGGAAGGCGCGGATTACTACCTCAAGCCGATGAACTGCCCGATGCACGTGATGATTTACAAGGCGCGCGGGCGTTCGTACCGGGAATTGCCGTTGCGGTTGTTCGAATTCGGCACGGTGTATCGGTACGAGAAGTCCGGTGTGGTGCACGGCCTGACCCGCGCCCGTGGTTTTACCCAGGACGACTCGCACATTTTCTGTACGCCGGACCAGTTGCAGGATGAGCTGGCCAGCCTGTTGCAGTTCGTGCTGGATCTGCTGACCGATTACGGCCTGACCGGTTTCACCGCCGATTTGTCGACAAGGCCGGAGAAATACGTCGGCGAGATCGAGCAGTGGAATGAGGCCGAGGCCGCGCTGGAGGAGGCGCTGAAGCGCTCCGGCGTCCCGTATCGGGTAGCCCAGGGCGAGGGTGCCTTTTACGCGCCGAAGATCGATATTCACGTCAAGGACGCGATCGGCCGGCCGTGGCAACTCTCGACGATCCAGGTCGATTTCCAGCTGCCGACCCGGTTCGACATCGAGTACCAGGCCGCGGACGGCACGAGGCAGCGGCCGTACATGATCCACCGGGCCCTGTTCGGGTCGGAGGAGCGGTTCTTCGGCATTCTCACCGAGCACTACGCCGGCGCGTTCCCGGTCTGGCTGGCGCCGGTGCAGGTGGTGGCGATTCCAATTTCCGACGACCACGTCGAGTACCTGCGCGATGTGGTGAATCGCCTGCGGGCCAGGGGAATCCGGGCCGAGCTCGACGACTCGTCGGACCGCATGCAGAAAAAGATCCGGACCCACACCAAGCAGAAGGTCCCGTATCTGCTCATCGCCGGTGACGAGGACGTGGCCCGCGGCGCGGTGTCGTTCCGGTTCCGGGACGGTTCGCAGCGCAACGGAATCTTGGTGGACGAGGCGATCGAGGACATCGTCTGGTACGCCGAATCCCGCGGCAACGACTCGCCGACGGCGCAGGTCGGTCGCCATGCCGCGCCGGAACCGACCATCGTGGAGGGTGATCACCAAAAGCCGACCCACGTGGTCGATATCGGGAGTGACGGTTCGGCGTGACCGGTCAGGAACGGGTTGGTGATGCCGGCGCGGCCGAGTTCGAGCTGGCCGATATGACCGACCCGTTCGGTCGACTGTGGACACCGCACCGGATGGCGTACATCCGCGGCGAGGGCAAACCGGCCGCCGATCCCGATCACCCGGCCGAATGCCCGTTCTGCCGGGCGCCGAGTCAGTCCGATGTGGACAGTCTGATCATCGCGCGGGGCCAGTTGGTCTACGCGGTGCTGAATCTGTTCCCATATAACTCGGGCCATCTGATGGTCGTGCCCTACCGGCACGTCGCGGATTACACGGCGCTCACGCCGGAGGAATACGGCGAATTGGCGGCGTTCACGCAATTGGCGATGCGGTCGATCCGCCGGGCCAGTGGGGCGCACGGCTTCAACATCGGGATGAACCAGGGGAGCGTCGCCGGCGCCGGCATCGCCGCGCACCTGCACCAGCATGTGGTGCCGCGGTGGGGCGGCGACACGAACTTCATGCCGATCATCGCCCGGACCCGGGTACTGCCCGAGCTGCTGGCCGACACCAGGACGTTGTTGGCGCAAGCGTGGGTCGCTGAGACGTCCGGTTCTTCTGATCGGGTCCCGGAATAGTGGTGGCCGAGCGCGTGCTGGTGCGCGCGCTGGCGGCTGTGGGCGTGGATACGGGCGTGGCTCCGGTCCCGCTGGCCGGTTCGATGTCGCAATCCGGGGTTTATCGGGTCCGCTTCGACGGCCACGACGCGGTGTTGAAGGTTACCGCCGCCGATGACCACCGGCGGATCGCCCGCCGCGAGCTCACCTTTTACCAAACGTTGGCGAACGATGTTCCGGTGCGAACGCCGACGTTGCTGGGTCATCGCGACAACGGCGAGTTCACGGCGATTCTGCTGTCGGCTCATACGCCGAGCGCACCGGCCCGGGACTGGCAGCGAGCCGAATTTCTCGAGGTGACGCGGCAATTGGCGGCGCTGCATTCGATGCCGCTGCCGGTAGGTCAGCCGTGGACGCATATCTCGTGGGTGGTTTCTGTGCTCGATGAACCAGCGGTGTCGATGGCGCGAGATTTCTGGTCTGGAACGGATGCCGCTGGTGTGGTTGATTCGGTGCTCACCGCGCCGCTGCGGCCGGCCCTGGCCGATATCCCGGATTCCTTTGTGCACGGCGATTGCCACGTGGACAACCTGCTGTGTGACGGCGGCGATCTGGTGTGGACAGACTGGCAGGTGACCGGGATCGGCCCGCCGGCCGCCGATCTGGCCTTTCTGCTCAGTCGGGCGCATTCGGACAGTGCCGATCCGCCACGGGCGGAGATGATCGAGCTGTACGCGCGTTCCCGCGGCCTTGATGTGCGGCGTTTCGGGCGCGCGGTTCTGGCCGCGGAGCTGGGGATTGTGCTGTTCGGCTGGCCGGAATACGCGCACTACCATTCCCGCGACGAGCAGGAGCGGACCGTTCAGCGGCTGATTGAATTGATCAGCGAGTGGAATTCCTAAGCGGCCAGTGTCCACTGAGGACTGACTTGACCACCCGCTCGGCGTACTCCGCGGAAATGAGCCGGTCGGTGACCAATAGCCGCAAATACAGCGGGGCGACGATCGCCTCGACCAGGAATTCCGGATCGGTGTCGGGTGGTAATTCGCCCCGTTCAACGCCGCGTCTGACGACGTCGGCGACCAACCGGAACCGCTCGGCCCAGAACGCTCGTCCGGCCTCCCGGATTTCGGGCATAGAGTGCGCCTCGCTCACGAACGTCCGGACCAACCGCTCGCTGTCGGGGGAGGCGAGGTTCGCGACAATCGCCTGGGTGACGAGGTGCAGGTCGTCGGCGACGCAGCCGGTGTCGGGCATCGGCACATCGCTCGCGGTCTTCTCCAGCACCGCCGCCGCGATCAGCTCCTCGCGGCTGCGCCAATTGCGATAGATCGTCGTCTTATGGACCTCGGCGCGGTGCGCCACCGACTCCATGCTGAGCCGGCCGTACCCGACCTCGACCAGCTCGTCGAATGCCGCCCCCAGCACCGCGGCCCGTACCCGCGCGCTGCGGCCACCCGGTCTCGTCTTGGTCACGTCATCTGATCGCGAGCTATGTCCTGATCCGCGGCTGGCGGCTGTGGTCGACGCCGACCCCGGCGGCCCGTTCTGAACTTGTGGCGGCTCGATAACGGGAGCGGATCGTTCGACCGGATCGCCGGCCGGCGCAAGCGGGACCAGCTCAAGCGGCCCGGGACCAAGCGGGCGCGGGACGAAGCAGGCTGGGGACTGCGGAGCGCATTGCGCCGGGGCCGGAACAAGCGGGCCGGAGCTGCGGAACGGGGTTGTCCGGCCAGCCGTGTGTGTCTCTGCTCCATCCCTCGGAGCAGAGACATAGGCCGCGCAGTGATGGGTCGGGACTCTCGGCGCAGCCGCGTTGGCAGGGTGCTGTGCGTCGGCTCCGGCGTTGTGAAGCAGTGGCACAGGACGTGAGGCTGTCCATTATCGGAAGGCCCGCCGGGGGGCTTGGGCTGGCGGGCCGGTACGGCAAACAGAAGTCGGGAGCTGCGGCTACGACGGCGTCGCGGTCCGATGTGGACTGCGGCTTCGACGGGGCGGCGGCTCCGACAGCCAGGCCTTAGGTCGACGCGGCGGCCAGGGACTTCGAGGCGGCGTTCTCGGGCATCGGCTCGTGCCGCAGGTACCGGCGGCTGAACCGACCGGTCCCGGCCGAGAGCGCCCGTAGGTCGACCGCGTACCGCAGCAACTCCATCTCGGGCACCTCGGCGTTGACCTCGGACCGTTCCCCGCCGACCGACTGCGTCCCGGTGACCCGTCCGCGCCTGGTCGACAGATCGCTCATCACCGCGCCGACGTAGTCGTCCGGCACGGTCACGTTGACCTCGGCCACCGGCTCCAACAGCGCGATCCGGGCCGAACTGGCCGCGTCCTTCAACGCCAGCCCACCGGCCACCTGGAACGCCGCGTCCGAGGAATCGACGCTGTGCGCCTTTCCATCAACCAAGGTCACGCGAATATCGACCATCGGGAATCCGGCCGATACACCGCGCTGCATTTGCGCGCGAATTCCTTTCTCCACGGACGGAACGAATTGGCCGGGAATTGCCGCGCCCACGATTTTGTCGACGAATTCAAATCCGGCGCCCCGTTCCAGCGGCTCGACCTCGATTTGGCATACCGCATATTGGCCGTGCCCACCGGACTGTTTCACGTGCCGGCCATTGCCGGTCGCCTTGCTCGTGAACGTCTCGCGCAGCGGCGTAATGACCGGAACGGTCTCCAGCCCAACGCCCTGCTCCCGCAATCGGTCCAGCAGCACGTCGGCGTGCGCCTCGCCCATGCACCACAGGATGAGCTGGTGCGTTTCTGGATTTCGCTCCAACCGCAGGGTCGGGTCGCCGGCGATCAACTTGCCCAGGCCTTTGGCCAGCGCATCCTCGTCGCCGCGCGATTTCGCCTGTACCGCAACGGGAAGCAGCGGTTCGGGCATGTCCCACGCGGCAATCAACAGTGGATTGTCCTTATCGGACAGTGTGTCCCCGGTTTCGGCCGACGCGAGCTTGGTGATCGCGCAGATATCGCCGGCCACACAGTGGTCGATCGGGCGCAACGTCGAACCCAGCGGCGCGTGCAGATGACCGGCGCGCTCGTCGGCGTCGTGATCGGCGTGCCCGCGGTCGGCCAGGCCGTGCCCGCAGACGTGGATCGGCACCTCCTGCCGCAAGGTCCCGGAGAACACCCGGACCAGCGACACCCGCCCGACGTAAGCGTCCGCGGTGGTGCGCACGATTTCCGCCACCAGCGGGCCGGCCGGATCTGAGGTGAGTCCGTCCGTAACCGCGCCATCAATTCCGCTGACCGCGGGCAGATCCCGCTCCAATGGCGAAGGAAAGGCGCTGGTGAGCACCTCCATCAATTCGGCCAGCCCCAGCCCGGTCAGCGCCGAACAGGCCAGTACCGGGAAGAACGAACCTCGGGACACCGCCGTTTCCAGATCGTCGACAAGGATTTCCAGGTCAATCTCCTCGCCGCCCAGATAGCGGTCCATCAGGGTTTCGTCTTCGCTCTCGGCGATAATTCCCTCGATCAGGGTGTTCCGCGCGTCCTCGATCAACTGCCGTTGGCCCTCATCAGGTTCCCGCTCGACCGGCGGATATCCATTGGAGTAGTCCGACAGAGTCCGCGACAGCAGACCGATCACGCCGTCGGGCACCGGCATGTAGAGCGGGAGTACGCCGTTGCCGAACTCCCGCTGACACACCGAGACCGCTTCATCGAAGTTAGCCCGTTGATGGTCCAACTTGGTCACCACGACCGCCCGCGGCATTCGGACGGCCGCGCACTCCTCCCAGAGCGCGACCGTCGCGGTGTCCATGCCATCGATCGCCGACACCACGAACAGCGCCGCGTCGGCGGCCCGCAACCCGGCCCGCAACTCGCCAGTGAAGTCGGCGTAGCCAGGCGTGTCGAGCAGGTTGACCTTTACATCGTCATGCTCGAACGGCGCGACCGAGAGCGCCACCGAACGTTGCTGGCGCACCTCAGCCGGATCGGAGTCACAGACCGTCGTGCCCTCGGTCACCGACCCAGGTCGGCTGATTGTTTCGGTCGCGGCCAGTAGCGCCTCGACCAACGTCGTCTTCCCGGAACCAGAATGTCCCACGACCGCGACATTCCGGATCTTCTCCGGACGTTCGGCGGGGTCAGCTAACCCCGCGCCGCGATCTGTGCCTTTTGCCGGCCCCCCTGAGCTTTTTGCGGACATGTCAGCGCCTCCCGCGACCCAGCCCCCATGTACGACCCAGTTCAGTTCCGAGTCGTCACATCCTGTTTTGCGATTCGACACCCAACAGCCGTGTCGAAGCAAGGGGTGCCGGCAACCCGAGCCCGTTTCTTAGCTGATGAAGGCAGTAGCCGGCGTTGATACCTGGCCGACAACTAATCAGCCGCCGCCGGTGAACACTGGTGAACACTGGTGAACTCGGACAGTTACCCCTTGACCCCGGTCAGCGTGATGCCCTGGATAAAGGTCCGTTGCGCGAAGAAGAACACAATGATCACCGGAATGACGATCACCGTGCTGGCTGCCATCAACGGGCCGAACTGAGTTGCGTACTGGCTTCGATAGAAGGTCAGTCCCAGGGACAGGGTGTAATCGTCCGAGTTGGACAGATAGATCAGCGGTCCGAGCAAATCGCTCCAGGATGTGAGGAACTGGAACAGGGCGACGGCCGCCAGCGCAGGCTTGGCCAGTGGCAGGATGATCCGGGCGTAGATGACCAACTCGTTGGCGCCGTCGATCCGTGCCGCATCGGATAGATCACGAGGAATGCTCATGAAGAACTGACGCAGCAGGAATACGTACAACGGCACGCCGAAGAATGTCGGCACGATCAGCGGTGCGTACGTGTTGGTCCAGCCCATCGCGCGGAACAGCTGGAACAGCGGCACCATCGTCACGTAGAACGGCACCATTGTGGTGGACAGGATCAACACGAAAAGCGGCTTGCGGAAGGGCCAGTCGATGCGGGCCAACCCGTACGCGATGAACGAGCTGGACAGCGCCGCGCCCAACATCGACAGCACGCAGATCAAAAGCGTGTTGCCGAAATACCGGGCGAATGGAAATACCCGCAGACCGTAGATGTAGTTCTCGAACGTCAGGTCGTGCGGAAACCACACTGCCGGGAACGAATTCAGCTCGTCGGCATTCTTCAGTGAGCCGGTCACCATCCAGAAGAACGGCACGATAAATACGATGCTGAGCACGATCAGCACCGCGTGCGCGACTATCTTTTCGGCAATCCGCGGCCAGAGTGGGGCGCGCTTGCTCGGCAGCCGGCTGGCCTGCGGTGCGGCGACCGTTGTGGGGTTGGCGGCAACCATTCGCTACTCACCTCCGTAGTAGACACGCCGTCCGACGAATCGGAATGTCAAGGCGGTGATGATCGCGACCATGATGAACAACAACCAGGCGATCGCGCTGGCGTAGCCGACCTTGAAGAACTGGAATGCGTTCTGGAACAGATAAAGGCCGGCCACCAGCGTCGAACCGGCTGGTGTGCCGGCACCGCTGGTTAAGACGAACACCGGCGTGAAGTACTGGAAGCCGGCGATAAGGCCGGTCACCAAAGCGAACAGCAGGTGCGGGGACAGGAACGGAATCGTGACGGTACGGAAGCGGGTCAGCACCCCGGCACCGTCCACTTCGGCCGCTTCATGCAACTCGCGCGGCACGTCCTGCAGGCCGGCCAGCATGATGACCATCAGGTTGCCCACACCCCAGGTGCCGAAGATGATCAGGGCCGGCTTGGCCCACGTCGGGTCGGCCAGCCAGCCCGGTCCGGTGATCCCGATCGCGTGCAGCACATTGTTGAATGCCCCGTACTGCGGGTCGAACACATAGGACCAGACCACGGCCGAGGCCACGATCGGAACAATGGTGGGCAGAAAGAAAATGGTCCGGTATATGGATTGACCGCGCACCCGCATGTTCAGCAGCAACGCGAGTACGACCGCCACGATGATGCCGATCGGCACCGAGAGAATGACGATATAGAACGTGTTCCACAGCGAGGACCACCACGTCGGGTCGTGCATGAGGTCGCGGTAGTTCGTCAGCCCGATCCAGCGGGTGTTGTGCCCGACCATTGTGTAGTTGGTGAAGCTGTAATACAGCGAAGCCAGGATCGGATACGCGGTGAACCAGAGCAGTCCGATGATGGCGGGGGAGGTGAAGACCAGCCCCCAGAACAAATCTCGCTTCGCCTTGGCTGTGCGCGGTCTGCGGAACCGCCGCCGCGCCGTGGTGGCGACGGCGGTGCCCGCGGTGGTGGTTGCCATCAGCCTCGCACCTCCCGCTGGAAACGATTCAATTCGCGCTGGGTGTCATGGTTGATCGTGCGCAGCACCTGCAACGGACTCGCCTGGCCGTAGATCGCCTTGGAGACCTCGGTTTCCATCGACTGGGTGAAGAAATCGGCGACCGGAATATTGGGCCGCACATTTTCGGTGGCGAACAGGGTCGTGTAGAACGGGCTCATTTCCGGGTCGGTCCGGACCGACTCGAGCGTCTTGCCGTGCGCGGCCGGTAGGAATCCCACGTTCTTCCACTGGGTTTCGGTGCCCACGTCGTCGGTGGACATCCATTTGATGAAATCCCAGGCCGCGTCCTTCTTCTTCGAACCGTTGGGAATGAAGACGGCCCAACCGCCGACCCAGGCGCCGACTCCGGGCTTCTTCGCGCCCGGCGGTGCGTACGGAATCAGCCCGGCGCCGATCTTCAGGTCCTTCTTGGCCGCCCGGATGTTCAGGAAATCGGTCGCCACCATCGGCGACATGCCGATGTTGCCGGTGGCAAATGGATTGAGCTGCAGACTCGGTGGCGCCACCGTTACCTTGTCCGCGCCGCCGACGTTCTTGGCGTATTTCGTCATCCATTCCAGCGCTTTCACCACGTACTCGTCGTCCGCGGTGACCCGCTGCTTCTCCGGATCCCAGAATCGGCCGCCGAACGCGAAACCCCAGGTGAACATGGAGTTGGCGAAACCATATGTCTGCCACGGGATCATCCCGATCTGGGTGACGTTGCCGCCGCTGCGTTTCAGAATCTTTTTCGAATACTCGTCAACCTCGTCGATCGTCTGCGGCGGCTTCTCCGGGTCCAGACCGGACTTCTCGAACAGCTGCTTGTTCCAGAAGAACGGAAAGTTCGGGTCGGCGTCCCATTGCAACTGCCAGACCTTGCCCTTGTAGTTCATGTCGTGCCACGCCGGCTTGATGAAGTCCTTTTCGGACAGTCCATCGCGCTTCAGATAGTGGGTCAGATCGGTCATGAGACCGAGGTCGGCCCACTGCGGCGTTTCGTACGGCACGATCTGCGCGACATCCGGCGGATCGCCGGATGCGATAGCCACCTGCAGCTTTTGCTGCACGCCGATTCCGGTCGCCGGCGCGTACGTGATCCGCACGCCGACCTCGGACTGGATTGACTCGTACTTCTTGGCCAGATTTACCAGACCCTGGCCGGTCGGTCCGCCCCACAAACTGTAGAACGCAATGTTTGTCTTTCGACCGGGAGCGGGTTTCTTGGCCAACCCATTGGTCGAAATCGGGGCGGTGCCTTTGGTGAACGTGCATCCGGGCAGTGCCAGTGTGCCCGCGCCAATCATCCCGAGCGCTGCGAGTGCATTGCGGCGGGTGATCGAGCGGGCGGTGACCGGACCAAAACGGTGCTGCGACATCGTCCCTCCTGCCGTTGGGGGATGCCTTTTCGTACTCGCGGGTTATCTGGGGTGTAAAGCGTCGGTCCGGAAGTGGTCAGCCGGTGTACGGCATCTGTCCGGACGCGTTACAGGCCCGTGATGCGCGGTGCCGAACGGCTACGGCGCTATCGTGGCGACAGTCAAGTAAATCTCCCGCCGGAACGGACCTCGATGCTCAACATCTTCGCCCGCGCCTCGATCTCGAAGGCGATCGCGCCGCTGGGCAAGCGCCTGGCCGACGCCGGCGTAACCGCCGACGCCATCACGGTCGTGGGCACGCTCGGCGCCGTGGGGGCGGCGCTCGGGTTCTTCAGCCAGGGCATCTTCTTCGTCGGCACCCTGGTCATCTGGTTCTTCGTCATGCTCGACATGGTCGATGGCGCGGTGGCCCGGGCCGGCGGTGTCTCGTCGAAGTTCGGCGCGCTGCTGGACTCCACCCTCGACCGCGTCGCCGACGGTGCGATCTTCGGCGCCCTCGCCTGGTGGTTCGCCACCGACGGCAACAACAACCCGCTGCTGCTGGCCTCGCTGCTGTGCCTGGTCTTCGGCGCGGTGACCTCCTACATCAAGGCCCGGGCCGAAGGGCTCGGCATGACCGCCAACGTCGGCATCGCCGAACGGGCCGAGCGGCTGATTATCGTGCTCGTCGGCACCGGCCTGGACGGGCTCGGTGTGCCATACGTCCAGGCGGTCGCGCTGTGGCTGCTGGTCGCGGCGACCGGCATCACGGTCTGCCAGCGCCTGGCCGAGGTCAAGCGGCAGTCCAACGAGCAGCAACAGACACCGGTCGCGGCAGGCACGAAATGACCACCGAGGCGGCTGGTCCAACGCGGGGCAAGCCGTCGCGGGAGACACTGCCGTCGCGGGAAACACTCCGGGACCGGGCCGTCGGGGCGGCGTACGCGGGCGGCTGGGCCCTGATCAAGGCACTGCCGGAAGGCTGGTCGCGGGCCGCGTTCGCCGCCGGCTCCCGGCTCGCGTACCGACGCCAGGGCCGCGGGGTGCGCCGCCTGTCGGGCAACCTGCGCCGGGTCGTACCCGAGGCGAGCGAGACCGAGCTGATCGCGCTGATCCAACGCGCCCTCGACTCGTACGGCCGGTACTGGCTCGAGACGTTCCGGCTGCCGGTGATGGACCACGCCAACGTGGCGGCCCGGGTCGAGGTGCAACACGAGGAACGGCTCAAAGACGCGCTGGCCACCGGCCGCGGCGTGGTCATCGCGCTGCCGCACACCGGCAACTGGGATGTGGCCGGCATCTGGATGGTGCAGAACGACCACCCGTTCACCACCGTCGCCGAACGGCTCAAGCCGGACTCGCTGTTCCGGCGGTTCGTGGAGTACCGGGAAAGCCTGGGCATGGAGGTGCTCGCGCTGGACCGTGGGCAGAACGCACCGGCCGAGACGCTGGCCAAACGGCTCCGGGCCGGGGGAGTCATCTGCCTGGTGGCCGACCGCGACCTCACCGTCTCCGGGGTCGAGGTCGACTTCTTCGGGGCGACGGCCAAGATGCCCGCCGGTCCAGCGTTCCTGGCCGCCACCACCGGTGCGGTGCTGCTGCCGGTCGGCACCTGGTACGAGCGCTCCGGGTGGGGGCTGCGCTTCCACCCGCCGATCGAACTGGACCCGCAGGTAAGGCTGCGCGACCGGGTCCGTACCGCGACCCAGGCGCTGGCTGACTGCTTCGCCGAGGACATCGCGGCCCATCCGCACGACTGGCACATGCTGCAGCGCATGTGGGTCGCCGACGCGGCGGGTGCCCACATCGGCGCGCAGCCACCTGACTCGTCGGCGACCGCCGCGCCGGAGCAGTGAGCACCGACCGGCCCGGCCCCCGGGTGAACAGCCGGACCGGGTACGGCAACCGGCCGCTTCGGGTCGGGCTGGTCTGCCCGTACACCTGGGATGTGCCTGGCGGCGTGCAGTCGCACGTGCGCGATCTGGCCGAGACCCTGATCGGGATGGGCCACCTGGTGTCGGTGCTGACCCCGGTCGACGACGAGAGCACGCTGCCGGACTACGTGGTCGGCGCCGGCCGGGCCGTGCCGGTCCGGTACAACGGGTCGGTCGCCCGGCTGCAGTTCGGCCCGGTGTCGGCGGCCCGGGTACGGCGCTGGCTGCGGGACGGGCAGTTCGACGTGCTGCACCTGCACGAACCGGTCGCCCCGAGCGTGTCGTTGCTGGCCTGCATCCTGGCCCGCGGACCGATCGTCGCCACGTTCCACACCTCCAACCCCAGATCCCGTTCGCTGTCGGCGGCGCAGAACATGCTGCAGCCGTTCCTGGAACGCATCCACGGCCGGATCGCCGTCTCAGCCGCTGCCCGGCAGGTGCAGGTCGAGCACCTCGGCGGCGACGCGGTCGAGATCCCGAACGGTGTCGCGATCGAGCACTTCGCCGGCGCGCCGCCGCTGCCCGGGTACCCGCGCCCGGGCGGAACGGTCGGATTCATCGGCCGGTACGGCGAGCCCCGCAAGGGGATCGGGGTGCTGATCGGCGCGTTGGAACGGCTCGCGCCCACGCGGCCCGATCTGCGGCTGCTGATCGCTGGTCCGGGCGACGAGGCCGAGCTGCGGCAGAGCCTGCCGCCGGTGTTGGCCGACCGGGTCGACCTGCTCGGTCAGGTCAGCGAGGCCGACAAGGCCCGGATGCTGGCCTCGGTCGACGTCTACTGCGCGCCCAACCTTGGCGGCGAGAGCTTCGGCGTAATCCTCCTGGAGGCGATGGCGACCGGTACGGCCATCGCCGCCAGCGACCTCGAACCGTTCCGGCGGGTCCTCGACGGCGGGCGGGCCGGCCGGATGTTCGGCACCGGCGACCCGGACGGCGCCGCGGCCGCCCTGGCCGAATTGCTGGACTCGCCACGCCACCGGACCGAACTCATCAAAGCCGGCTCGGACGTGGTGCGGGCGTACGACTGGAAGGTCGTCGCGACCCAGATCCTGCGGGTGTACGAGCTGACCGCCGCGATCACCCCGGGCCAGGTCACCGCACGCGAGGACCGGGGTCTGACCGGCACACCGGAAAGCGCCCAGCCGTACCAACCCTGAGGGTCAGGGCCGGGTCGGTCCGCCCGGCCGGCCTAAGATCAGAACGTGGAGATCGTGCTGGCGCTGGTCATCGCACTTGCCGTTGTGCTGGCGTTGTGGGTCTTCTGGACCGCCAGTCGGCTGGACCGGTTGGGTGTCCGGACCGATTCGGCGCGCTCCTCGCTCGATGCCCAACTCGTCCGCCGGGCCGCGGCCGCACAGGCGCTGGCCGACCACGACGGCGCGATCCTCGGGGCCGGGCTGGCCGACCGGTTGCGGGCCGCCTGCCGGCAGGCATTGGAGGCGGACGAGGCCGGTCGCGAGTTGGCCGAGAACGAGCTCGGCCGGTTGCTGACCGAGCTGCCGCCGGGCCTGAACGCGGATCGGTTACGGGATCTGTACGACGCCTCGACCCGGGTTGTGCTGGCCCGCCGGTTCTACAACGACGCGGTGCGTGACACCCGCTCGCTGCGGTCCCGTAGGCTGGCGCGAATGTTCCGGCTGGCCGCTCGTCGCCCCGCACCGGCGTTCTTCGAGATCGTGGACGCCGTCCCCACAACCTCGCCGGCGTCTCGCGCTCCGGTCGAGACGGGCTGAGCGCATGCGCTTCCAATCCCACCTGCGGTGGGCCATCGGCGCCGTTGTCCTGTTACCGGCCGTGGCCTGCAGCGGGCCCAAGGTCGTACACACCGCCGCGCCCAAGCATTCGGCCAAGTCGACTCCCAGTTCCAGCGCCGCGCCCCGGCCGAGGCCGCGGCCCAAGCCCGGCCCGACCCGGTACCGCGCCGTACGCCACATGGTCACCAAGATCACGGGCAACCCGCTGACCGGCCTCTCGCCGATCCCCAAGGGCCGGGTCATCGCGGTGAAGATGGACGACACGTCGGCCGGGCGCCCGCAGGTCAACATCGATTCGGCCGACATTGTGTACGTGGAGCAGGTCGAGGGCGGTCTGACCCGACTCGTCGCGGTCTACGCCGGCCACCATCCGAGTGCGGTCGGCCCGGTCCGCAGCGTCCGGCTCGGCGACCCGCTGCTGCTCGCCCCGTACGGCGGCGTCGCGCTCGCGTACTCCGGCGGCGCCAGCGGAGTCGTCTCGGCCGTACGCCAAACCCACATCGTGGACGGCTCCCAGCCGGTGCACGGCGGCCCGTACTCGCGCAGCGGCGCCAAACCGGCTCCGTACAACCTGATGGTCAACCTGGCCTCGCTTGACGGAGTCCTGCGTACGGGTGCCCGGGTTCGAGACGTCGGGTTCCGCTGGGCCCGGCAGGCCCGCGGCCTGGCCAGCGCGCCGGCGGTGCACGGGTTCACGGCCCCGGTCGGCAATACGCCGGTCAGCTTCCGGTGGGATTCGGGCCGGCGGCGCTGGGATCGGCAGATCGACGGCCAGACCGTACGGCAGAGCAACGGCGCCGCGGTGTCCTCGCCGAACGTCATCGTGCAGGAATGCAAGATCGTCGCCGATGCGCGTGATGTCGACGTGGCCGGCAACCCGTCCGCCGACACCAAGCCGGTCGGCTCCGGTAAGGCGCTGATCTTCCGGGACGGCCGGATGCTGCACGCCCGCTGGGTCCGCGCCAGCCCACACGCCCAGACGCACTACGTGAGCGCGTCGGGCAAGGACATACCGTTACATCCCGGCGGTGCCTGGGTGCTGCTCTCCCCGCGCGGCGCTGTGGTGAAAACCAGCTGAACCGCGCCGTAAACTGGTGCGCGAGAATCGTCCGTACCGTGGTCTTCCGAACACAAAAACCCACCGCGATTTCAGGAGAGGCGACGCCGTGTCAAGCCCGCAGCGCACCACCCCAGACAACCCCGTAGCCGGCACGGCCCGGGTCAAGCGTGGCATGGCCGAAATGCTCAAGGGCGGCGTGATCATGGACGTGGTCACCGCCGAGCAGGCGAAAATCGCCGAGGACGCCGGCGCCGTCGCGGTGATGGCGCTGGAGCGGGTCCCGGCTGACATCCGCGCGCAGGGTGGCGTGGCCCGGATGAGCGACCCGGACCTGATCGACGGCATCATCTCCGCGGTCTCGATCCCGGTGATGGCCAAGGCGCGGATCGGGCATTTCGTCGAGGCGCAGGTGCTGCAGTCGCTCGGTGTCGACTACATCGACGAGTCCGAGGTGCTGACCCCGGCCGATTACGCCAACCACATCGACAAGTGGGCGTTCACCGTGCCGTTCGTCTGCGGCGCCACCAACCTCGGTGAGGCGCTGCGCCGGATCACCGAGGGCGCGGCCATGATCCGCTCCAAGGGCGAGGCCGGCACCGGCGACGTCTCGAACGCGACCACGCACATGCGTCAGATCCGCGCCGAGATCCGCCGGCTCACCTCGCTGCCCGAGGACGAGTTGTACGTGGCGGCCAAGGAGCTACAGGCCCCGTACGAGCTGGTGCGCGAGGTGGCCAGCGCCGGCAAGCTACCGGTCGTGCTGTTCACCGCCGGCGGGATCGCCACCCCGGCCGACGCGGCCATGATGATGCAGTTGGGTGCCGAGGGTGTGTTCGTGGGATCGGGCATCTTCAAGTCCGGTGACCCGGCCGCCCGCGCCGCGGCGATCGTCAAGGCGACGACGTTCCACGACGACCCCGACATGATCGCCAAGGTCTCCCGTGGCCTGGGTGAGCCGATGGTCGGCATCAACGTCGAAGAGGTCCCCGAGCCGCACC
The DNA here is from genome assembly GCA_040414495.1 of Mycobacteriales bacterium. GTDB lineage: Bacteria > Actinomycetota > Actinomycetes > Mycobacteriales > QHCD01 > DATAVB01. Next base: position 21,696 of record JBEDUI010000052.1, on the reverse strand, counting down.
GCCTCGCCGAACGCGGCTGGTAAACCGACGCGCCTGTGGATAACGGCGTCATCGAGCGGGGCCTGTGGATGACGCCAGCGCGCTAAAGCCGGATCATGCCACGCTCTTCCCCAATAACTCGGGGAGTGCGATGTCAACACAGAACGGGCAACTGCCAGTCGATCCGGCCCGCCCATCGCGGCGCACGAATCTGTTCGTCCGGTGCGCGGTGCTGGGCGTGGTCGCGCTCGGCATCCTGATGCTGCTGACCCGCTGGCAGGTGCTTGACCTGCTGGCCCGGCTCGGTGGCGGTCACCCGGCGCGGGACATCTGGCTCGGCGCCGCGATCTGCGGCGTTCCCATCGTGCTGCTCCTGGTACGCCGGGTCTGGTTCGCTGTCGCCGGCCGAGGCCGGGCGACCGGCGCGCTGGGATGGGCGGCGGCGCTGCTGTGTCTGCCGGCGCTGTACGTCGCCGCGATGCTGTTCTCCACCCAGTACGAGACCGACTCGCCTGGGAGCTTCGAATACGCGATCGAGCACCGGGTACCGGACTTCGACGTCGGTGTGTACCTGGGCGTGACGCCCGCGGTCGCGCTGGGGATCTGGAACTGTCTCTACCGTCGGGTCCGCCGACGATGACTGTCGAATAGGGGCGGTACCCGGTTTTGTCGCCAGAGTGATCGCCGCTGAGCAGTCTCCCGAGGTCGCCGATTAGGCTGGAAATCGTGTCTGCCACTCAACCGCTCATCGGCGTCCTGGCCCTGCAAGGCGATGTGCGCGAGCACCTGCGCATGTTGACCGAGTGCGGAGCCCGGGCCACATCCGTTCGCCGTCCCGAAGAGCTCGACCAGGTGGACGGACTGGTCATTCCGGGCGGTGAGTCGACGACGATCATCAAGCTGGCCGACACGTTCGAGCTGTCCGACCCGCTGCGCAAACGGCTCGCCGCCGGCATGCCCGCGTTCGGCACCTGCGCCGGGATGATCATGTTGGCCGACCGGATCCTGGACGGCGCGGCCGGGCAGCAGACGTTCGGCGGCATGGACATCACGGTCCGGCGTAACGCGTTCGGCCGGCAGATCGACTCGTTCGAGGCCGACGTGGCGCTGGAAGGAATGAGCGAGACGCCCTATCACGCTGTATTCATCCGTGCCCCGTGGGTGGACGCGGTGGGTCCCGGCGTCGAGCCGATCGGACGCGTCCAGTCCGGTCCGGCCACCGGTAGGATCGTCGCGGTCCGTGACGAGCTCCGTCTGGCCACGTCGTTCCACCCCGAGATCACTCACGATGCGCGGGTGCACGCGTTGTTCGTCGAAATGGTGAAAGGAACCTCATGAGCGGCCACTCCAAGTGGGCAACCACCAAGCACAAGAAGGCCGTCGTCGACGCCAAACGCGGCAAGATGTTCGCCAAACTGATCAAGAACATCGAGGTCGCGGCTCGCACCGGCGGCGGCGACGCCTCGGCCAACCCGACCCTGTACGACGCCGTCCAGAAGGCGAAGAAGAGCTCGGTCCCCAACGACAACATCGACCGCGCGGTCAAGCGCGGCGCGGGACTGGAGGCCGGCGGGTCGGCCTGGGAATCCATTACGTACGAGGGCTACGGCCCCGGCGGCGTCGCGATCCTCATCGAATGCCTCACCGACAACCGCAACCGCGCCGCCTCCGAGGTGCGTACCGCGGTCACCCGTAACGGCGGCTCGATGGGCGACCCCGGCTCGGTCGCGTACCTGTTCAACCGCAAGGGCGTGGTCATCGTCCCGAAAGCGGAGCTGACCGAGGATGACGTCCTGACCGCCGTGCTGGACGCGGGGGCCGAGGAGGTCAACGACCTGGGCGAATCGTTCGAGGTCGTGTCCGAGGCCGGCGATCTGGTCGCGGTACGGACCGCCCTGCAGGACGGCGGAATCGAGTACGAATCGGCCGAGGCCAGCTTCCTGCCCAGCGTGTCGGTGCCGCTGGACGAGGAGGGCGCGCGCAAGGTCTTCCGGTTGATCGATGCGCTCGAGGACTCCGACGACGTGCAGAACGTGTACGCGAACTTCGACGTGTCCGACGAGGTCATGGCCGCGGTCGGCTGATCGTCCTCGGCGCGTCTTGTACGAACTGCGCCGGCTCGCCCGTTACGGTGTCGAACGAGCGTTCGGTGATGGGAGTGGCGCGTGCGGGTGCTGGGGGTCGATCCGGGCCTGACCCGGTGCGGCTGGGGCGTGGTCGACGGCGCGGCCGGTCGTCCCTTGCGCGCGGTTGAGTACGGCGTGATCCGCACCCCGGCTGGCAGCGAGATCGGCGAGCGGCTGTGCACGATCGCCGACGCGCTGGCTGACCAGGTCGCCCGGCACCGGCCGGACGTGGTGGCCGTGGAGCGGGTGTTCAGCCAGCACAACGTACGGACCGTGATGGGCACCGCGCAGGCGTCGGCGATGGCGATTCTGACCGCGACCCGGGCCGGCATTCCGGTCGTACTGCACACACCGAGCGAGGTGAAGGCCGCGGTGACCGGCTCCGGGCGGGCCGAAAAGGCGCAGGTAGGAGGGATGGTGGTCCGACTCTTGCGGCTGCCCGACCTACCCAAACCACCGGATGTGGCCGACGCACTGGCATTGGCGATCTGTCACGTCTGGCGCGGCCCGGCCCAGTCCCGGCTGGCCGCGGCGGCATTGGCGGCGCGCCGATGACCGAACCGCTGGAGCCGACGTACGACCCGCGAACCCTGCACGAGAGCTACCCCGACCCGGCCGCCGTACAGGATCGCATCACGCAACTGAGACGTGATGTGGCCGAGGCCCCCGACGACATCGCCGAGTTGATCGCCCGCGGTGAGCTGGTGGACCTGCTGCGCGGGGCCGGCGACCTGGACGCGGCGCTGACCGAGGCCCGGCTGGCGGCGGATCGGGCCGAGCTGGTCGGAACCGCGCCGCAGCAGCACACGGCGCAGCTCCGGCTGGCGCACGTACACCAGTGGCGGGGCGAATTCGCTGACTCCGATGCGCTGTTCGCCGACCTCGTGCCGGCGGGATCGGGATTTGGGCCGGCCATCGACGCCTTCACCCGGCAGCATGCCGGCCTGAATGACTACGACCAGGGGCGGTACGCCGCGGCGGCCGAGCACTTCGCCGCCGCGCTGGAGGTGCGCCGGGCCACCGACTTGCCGACCGAGCAGATCGAGGCCTCCGAGCAGGCGCTGGCCGCGGCCCGGGGACGAATGGAGAATTCCGGATGATCGCGAGCGTGCGGGGCGGCGTGGTCGCATTGGGACCGGACGCGGCAGTCGTTGAGGTCGGTGGCATCGGGCTGGCGGTGCAGTGCGCGCCCGGGACGCTGGCCCGGCTGCGAGTAGGCGAGCAGGCGCGGTTGTCCACCAGCCTGGTCGTCCGCGAGGACTCGCTGACGCTGTACGGCTTCGCCGACGACGACGAGCGGTCGTTGTTCGAGTTGCTGCAGACGGCCAGCGGCGTAGGGCCGCGGCTGGCCCAGGCGATCCTGGCCGTTCATCCGCCGAAGGCGGTCCGGCAGGCCATCGCCACCCACGACATTGCCGCGTTGACCGCGGTGCCGGGCATCGGAAAGAAGGGCGCCGAGCGGCTGGTGCTCGAGCTGCGGGACCGGATCGGCGCGGTTGGGGACTCCGAGGCGAACGTCGTCGAGCCGGGCGCGGTCGCTCCGGTCGCCCCGTGGCGGGACCAGGTCGGGCACGCGCTGGTCGGCCTCGGCTGGTCGGCCAAGGAGGCCGATCAGGCCGTGGCCGCGATCGCGCCGGAGGCCGAGGCGGGTGCTGACGTACCGACACTGCTGAAGGCGGCGCTGCGACTCTTGGGTCGGTCGTGACAAGGTGGGCCCGGTGAGTGAGCCGGCCGAAGACCTCGTCTCGCCGTACCCCGGCATCGACGAACGCGACGTCGAGGCGTCGCTGCGGCCGCGCCGGCTGGAGGAGTTCGTCGGCCAGCCCAAGGTGCGCGAACAGCTCTCGCTGGTGCTGGAATCGGCCCGGCGACGCGGTCGTCCGCCGGACCACGTACTGCTATCCGGGCCACCCGGCCTGGGCAAGACGAGCCTGGCGATGATCATCGCGGCCGAGCTGGGAGCGGCGATCCGGGTGACCAGCGGACCGGCGATCGAACGGGCCGGCGACCTCGCCGCGATGCTCTCCAACCTGGCCGAGGGCGACGTGCTGTTCATCGACGAGATCCACCGCATCGCCCGTCCGGCCGAGGAAATGCTGTACGTGGCGATGGAGGACTTTCGGGTCGACGTCGTGGTCGGCAAAGGACCGGGCGCGACCGCGATACCGCTGGAGGTGGCGCCGTTCACGCTGGTCGGGGCGACCACCCGCGCCGGTCTTTTGACCGGGCCGCTGCGGGACCGGTTCGGGTTCACCGGACATATGGAGTTCTACGAGACCGACGAGCTGATCCAGGTGCTGCACCGCAGCGCCGGCCGGCTCCAGATCGTGCTCGAGGACGACGGGGCGCAGGAGATCGCCAGCCGCTCCCGGGGTACGCCGCGGATCGCGATCCGGCTGCTGAACCGGGTCCGGGATTTCGCCGAGGTCCGGGCCGATGGCCGGGTCACCGTGGACGTGGCGCGAGCGGCGTTGGATGTCTACGACGTTGACGCCATCGGCCTGGATCGGCTCGATCGGGCGGTTTTGGATGCCCTGGTACGTCGGTTCGGCGGTGGTCCGGTCGGGATCAGCACACTGGCGGTCGCGGTGGGCGAGGAGGCCCAGACGGTGGAAGAGGTCTCCGAACCGTTCCTGGTCCGCGCCGGCCTGCTGGCCCGGACACCGCGCGGTCGGGTCGCCACCCCGGCCGCCTGGGCGCACCTCGGCCTGAGGGCGCCCAGTCCCGCGCCCGAAGCGCAGACGCTGTTCGACGAACCCTGAGCAGAACGGCGAGCTCGGAACCACCCGACACGCCCGGACGTTTCGCTGAGAGCACCCGCAACAACTGGGGCGCGATCCGTGACCGATGTGACCCTCGTTATGTCGAGGCGCTACGTTGCTGGGGTACCAACCCAGACCGACCTACGCGCGGCGGGGCACAGTCCGGCCGACTACCCTGCATCGCGGTTCGTCCAGACGTGCAGCGATCGTCGCTGTACTGCCCCGATGAGATGCCCGCGCGGCAACTGAGGAGGATTCACCCCCCGTGGCAACCCTGGTGCCTCTGCTAATCGTGGTAGCCCTGTTCGCCGTGATGGTGATTGTCCCGCAACGGCGGCGGAGCCGCGATGCGCAGACCATGCGCTCCTCGCTCGCGCCGGGCGTCGACGTGATGACGACCGCCGGCCTGTACGGCCGGGTCGACGCGATCGACACCGAGCACGGGACGGTCGACCTCGAGGTCAGTGACGGGGTGATTGTCCGGTTCGCGACGCAGGCGATCGCCCGCGTCATCAACGCCGATCAGCACGGGTCGGCCGCCGATCCGCACGACGACCCGGCCGTCGCCGACGACGTCGATGACAAGGCGCCGGACACTCCCGAAGAGCTGACCGCGTCCGGCGATTCGGACACCAGCGCTGGCGACCTGCCGCCGGCTGGATCCGACGGTCAGGCCAGTCCCGAGGCCGAGTCCAAGACCGACAACCGAAGCAACCGAGGTACAGACAGCAGTACCTGAGCAATTCGCAAGCGGCGGCGTCAGGCGACCGCCGCAAGTGCGACATACTGACCGACGACCGCCGCCCGGATCGTGCAGCGGAGATCGCAAGACCTGACAGGGAGACGACGAAGCAGTGCCAGCACCGTCATCGCAGCTGCGCGCCGGAGGATACTTCGTGACGCTCGCAGGGCTGCTCGTCATCCTTTACCTGTTGGTGTTCTTCACCGGCAGCTCGCCCAAACCGGCGCTTGGCCTGGACCTGCAGGGCGGTACGACGGTCACGCTGTCGGCCCACACCGAGAACGGGAAACCGCCAAGCAAGGCCGATCTGGACACCGCCCAGACGATCATCGAGAACCGGGTCAACGGTCTCGGCGTGGCCAACTCCAACGTCGTGACCCAGGGCAACGACCAGATCGTGATCTCGGTCCCGGGCAGCAACGGCGACGAGGCCAAGTCGCTGGGTACGACCGCGCAGCTGAACTTCCGGGCCACCCTGGCCGGCCCGCTGGCGGTGAACCAGCCCAGCTCGAACCCCTCGACGACGCCGTCGCCCTCGACCTCCCCATCGAACTCGCCCAGCCCGTCCCAGACCCCGTCGAGTTCGACCAGCCCGTCCAGCTCGCCCAGCAAGAGCGGCAACTCGGCGCCCCAGCTGCCCGGCGCGCTCATGGGTCCGGACGGCAGCAAGCACGCGACCACACCCGCCGCCCAGTCCGGCGTGCAGGGCCAGCAGGCCGCGCTGCACTTCAACGCCGCGCCGAAAGCCACCCCCACGCCAAGTGCGACGCCGAGCGGATCGTCCAGTTCGCAACTGCCCGCCGGCGTAGATCCGGCGGTGGCCGCTGACCTGAACAAGTCCTGCGCGGCCCTGGCCAAGATCGCGGCGCAGCCGGCGGCCAAGAACAAGCAGGTCGCCGTCTGCACGACCGACGGCAAGGCCAAGTACGTCATGGACAAGCCGTTGATCCAGGGCACCGAGGTCAAGACCGCGTCGGCCGTGTACAACTCCGACCCGACCAACGGCCAGCAGGTCGGCTGGTCTATCTCGTTGAGCCTGAAGGGCAAGGGCCAGAAGATCTGGACCGACTACACCAGCAAGCACAACGAGTCGATCTCCCAGGGCGATCTGGCCAACCAGGTCGGCTTCGTCCTGGACGGCCGGCTGCTCGGCCAGCCGCCGGCGATCCAGGGCACCATCCAGGGTGCGACCTCGATCTACGGCAACTACGACGCCAACTCGGCCAAGACGCTGGCGAACAACTTCAAGTACGGCGCGCTGCCGCTGAACTTCACCACGTCCAACGCCCAGACGGTGTCGGCGACCCTCGGTAGCACCCAGCTGAAGGCGGGTCTGCTCGCCGGCGGCATCGGCCTGTTGCTGGTCGTGCTGTATTCGCTGATCTATTACCGGCTGCTGGGTCTGGTCACGATCGCCAGCCTCACCATCTCCGGGCTGCTGGTCTACGCCAGTGTCGTACTGCTGGGCCGGCAACTCGGCTTCACGCTGACCCTGGCCGGTATCGCCGGTTTTATCGTCGCGGTCGGTATTACCGCGGACTCGTTCGTCATCTTCTTCGAACGACTCAAAGAAGAGGTACGAGACGGGCGAACTATGCGCTCGGCCGTGCCCAGAGCATGGCCGCGGGCCCGGCGCACGATCCTGTCGGCCGACGCGGTCTCGTTCATGGCCGCCGCGATCCTGTACTACCTCGCGGCCGGCGACGTACGCGGATTCGCCTTCACCTTGGGGCTTTCCACGATCCTGGACCTGGTCGTCGTCTTCCTGTTCACGCACCCGATCATCTCGGTCGCGTCGCACAGCAAGATCTTCTCCTCGCCCAAGTACTCGGGGCTGGGTTCGTCCCGCCGGCGCCGCGGGAGCGCGAGCCCGGAGGCCGATACGTCAGGTCCATCGGCGGCCGAACGAGCCGCCGCCCGCCGCGCCCGCGTCCCGAGGGAGTCCTGACATGTCCGTGTCCTCCTTCGTCGACCGCGTTTACCGCAGCGATACGAATTTCAAATTCGTCCCGCACAAGCGTTGGTGGTTCAGCGTTTCGGCCGTACTGCTGGTGATCTGCGTGCTCTCGATCGTGCTGCGCGGATTCAATTTCGGCGTCGATTTCAAGGGCGGCAACTCGTTCCAGTTCCCGACCGGGACCGCGAGCGTCAGCCAGGTCCAATCGGCGGCCAGCGCCTCTGGCATATCGACCGAGAGCGTCCAGCAGGTCGGCCGCGGCGCAAGCGCGAACTTCGTTATCAAGACCGGCCAGCTCAGCTCGGCCGAAGTCGACAAGCTCAAGTCGACCCTGTCTTCGCAGCTCGGTAACGAAATTCAGGTCAAGGGCAAGCCACTGTCCGCACAGGACATCAGTCAGGATCAGGTCAGCGCGTCGTGGGGAAAGGACGTCACCCGTAAAGCGGTGATCGCGCTGATCGTCTTCCTGATCGCGGTAACCGTATTTATTTCGTTCTTCTTCGAATGGCGGTTATCGGTCGGTGCGCTATCCGGCCTGGCCCACGACCTTTTGCTCACCGCCGGCGTGTATTCGCTGGTGCACTGGGAAGTTACGCCGGATACCGTCGTCGGTTTGCTGACAATTCTTGGTTATTCGCTGTACGACAACATCGTCGTGTACGACAAGGTTCGGGAAAATACCCGCGGCGTTATCGCCGCCGGTAAAGAGACGTATTCCGAGGCGGCCAACCGCGCGGTCAACCAGACGCTGGCCCGCTCGATCAACACCTCGCTGATCGCGCTGCTGCCCGTGGCCGGCTTGCTTTTCGTCGGAGCCGGGCTGCTCGGTGTCGGTGACCTGAAGGACCTGGCCCTGGTGCTGTTCGTCGGTCTGGCCACCGGCGCCTACTCCTCGCTGTTCCTGGCCACGCCGATCGCCTGCACGCTCAAGGAACGGCAGCCGCAGTACAAGGCGCTGGCGAAGAAGGTGGCTAATCGCCGGGTGGCCCGGGCCAAGTCGGCCGAGGCGGCCGAGACCACTGGCGCCGAGCAGCTGGAAGGCGCCTCGGTCGCGGCCTCGACGCGCGAGGAGCAGCCGGTCATCGACGAGCCGATTCCCAGCAGCACGCCGCGTCCGGGAGCCCGACCGCAACGCTCCGCCCGCGGCACCAGCTCACGCAGCGGTCGTACCGCCCGCAGCGGCCCGGCCGGCCGACCGCAGTCCAAACGGAAGCGCTGAGACATGACCGAGATCCAGCTCGCCGAATTGGTGGCGAGCTATATCCGTGATGTCCCGGATTTCCCGCAGCCGGGCATTCTGTTCAAGGACATCACGCCGCTGCTGGATGACGGCACGGCGTTCCGCGCGGTGATCGACGGAATGCGCTCGGCGCACGGCGAATTCGATGTGGTGGCCGGGATCGAGGCCCGCGGATTTCTGGTCGCCGCGCCGCTGGCGTACGCGGCCGGTGTCGGGGTGGTGCCGATCCGTAAGGCGGGCAAGCTGCCGGGCAAGACGGTCGCCATGTCCTACGCGCTGGAGTACGGCGCGGCCACGATCGAGGTGCTGGCCGACGCGGTCGCTCCCGGACAGCGGGTCCTGGTCGTGGACGACGTGCTGGCCACCGGCGGCACGCTGGCCGCCGCGCTCGGGCTGCTGGGAGATATGGGCGCGGAGGTCGTCGGGGTATCGGTCATCCTCGAGCTGGCCGGGCTCGGTGGCCGCGAGCGCCTCGCGGGCTGGCCACTGCGGGCGGTACTGACCACCTAGCGAGGTGGCGTGTCGGTTTGCCTGACGGCCGTATGATGAGTCGATCAGCACCAACCGAGGGGAGGGGCCCTGAGACCGGACGTAGCCCCGACCGCCCAGCCATCGGCCGCACCGCAACGCCCGCCGGAGGAGCCTCTCACGGGGAGCAGCTCCGCGGTCGACAATGCGAATGCGCCCCAGCAACCTGCGCCAACCCCTGACCGGGATGCGCCGCCGGCTGCTCCGACGGTCTCGCTGGGAGCCCACCGCCGTCGCCGCGTGCGGGCCAAGCTGACGCGTCGCATCACCGCCGGGCAGAGCCCGTCCGGGGTCAAGGCGGTACTCGAACCGCTGGTGGCCACCCACCGGGCGGTGCACCCGAAGGCCGACCTCAAGTTGCTGCAGAGCGCGTACGACGTGGCCGAGCACCATCACCGCGGCCAACTGCGCAAGAGCGGCGACCCGTACATCACTCATCCACTCGCCGTGGCGACGATCCTCGCCGAACTCGGTATGGACACCACGACGCTGGTCGCGGCCCTGCTGCACGACACCGTCGAGGACACCAGCTATTCGCTGCAGGAATTGCACGACACATTCGGCGGCGAGGTGGCGTACCTGGTCGACGGTGTGACCAAATTGGACAAGGTCCAATACGGCGATGCCGCCAAGGCCGAGACGATTCGCAAAATGGTCGTCGCGATGGCCCGCGACCCGCGGGTGCTGGTAATTAAGCTGGCTGACCGCCTGCACAATATGCGTACAGTCCGTTTCGTTTCGCCACGCAGTCAGGAACGCACCGCGCGCGAAACCCTGGACGTACTGGCTCCATTGGCCCACCGCCTCGGTATGAATACGGTGAAGTGGGAGCTGGAGGATCTCGCGTTCGCGACCCTCTATCCCAAGCGGTACGACGAAATCGTACGGCTGGTGGCCGAACGCGCGCCCTCCCGGGATACCCATCTGGCCGCCGTCACCGAGCGGATCACCGCCGATTTGCGTAATGCCAAGATCAAGGCGAATGTGTACGGCCGACCGAAGCACTATTACTCGATCTATCAAAAGATGATCGTGCGCGGCCGCGAATTCGCCGACATCTATGACCTGGTCGGCATCCGGGTCCTCGTCGACAGCGTGCCGGACTGTTACGGCACCCTCGGCGTCATCCACGCCACCTGGCAGCCGGTGCCGGGGCGGTTCAAGGACTACATCGCGATGCCGAAGTTCAACATGTACCAGTCGCTGCACACGACGGTGATTGGTCCAGAGGGCAAGCCGGTCGAGTTCCAGATCCGTTCCCAGGCTATGCACCGCACCGCCGAGTACGGCATCGCCGCGCACTGGAAGTATAAGGAGGCCAAGGGCCTGGAGGTCGCCGCGCCCGGCGGCGATGACCTGCTGTGGCTGCGGCAGTTGCTGGACTGGCAGCGGGAGACCAAGGAGCCGGGCGAATTCCTGGAGTCGCTGCGATTCGACCTGGCCAGCAGCGAGGTCTACGTCTTCACCCCAAAGGGCGACGTCATCTCGTTGCCGGCCGGTTCGACGCCGGTGGACTTCGCGTACGCGGTGCACTCCGAGGTCGGGCACCGCTGCATCGGGGCGCGGGTCAACGGCCGGCTAGTTGCCTTGGAGAGCAAGCTCGACAACGGCGACGTGGTCGAGGTGTTCACCTCGAAGTCGGACACCGCCGGCCCGTCGCGGGACTGGCAGAGCTTCGTCGCGAGCCCGCGGGCCAAGAGCAAGATCCGCCAGTGGTACGCCAAGGAGCGCCGCGAGGACGCGATCGAGGCCGGCAAAGACGCCATCAGCAAGGCGATGCGCAAGCAGGGCCTGCCGCTGCAGCGGCTGTTCGGCGGCGAGGCGTTGACCACGCTGGCCCGCGAACTGCGGTACGCCGACGTGTCCGCGCTCTACTCCGCGGTCGGCGAGAACCACATCTCCGCTCAGTCGGTGATCCAGAAGCTGGTCGCCTCGCTCGGCGGGCCCGAGGGCGCGACCGAGGACCTGGCCGAGACCGCCAGCCCGACCGAGACCCGGCGCCGCCCGCCCGGCGACCCCGGCATCATGGTCAAGGGCACCGAGATGGGCGACGTCTGGATCAAACTGGCGAAGTGTTGTACGCCGGTTCCGGGCGATGACATTCTCGGCTTCGTGACCCGCGGTGGCGGTGTGTCGGTGCACCGGCAGACCTGCACGAACGCGGCGACCCTGCTGGCTCAGCCGGAGCGGCTGGTCGACGTCGAGTGGGCGCCGTCGTCGGGTTCGCTGTTCCTGGTCGCCGTGCAGGTCGAGGCGCTGGATCGGCACCATCTGCTCTCGGACGTGACGAAGGTACTGTCCGATGAGAAGGTCAACATCCTGTCCGCGTCGGTGACGACGACCCGCGACCGGGTTGCGGTGAGCCGGTTCACCTTCGAACTGGGCGATCCGAAGCACCTCGGCCATCTGCTGCGGGCGGTACGCGGCGTCGAAGGGGTGTACGACGTGTACCGGGTTACCTCCGGCGTCTGACACTCTGTCCCGGGCTCTGTGCTCGGGGCGGGTCGGCATTGCCGCTAAGCCGGGATTCCGCGCTGCCCGTCTGGGTTGGTCGGCGCGGCGGCTCTGGACGTGTTGCCGCCGGCGCGTTGGCTACGACGCTGCAGCGCGTCGATTTTGTCGAGTTCCTTCAGCGGGGCGGGATTCGCCGCTGCAGACTCCCGCTTGGCCCCTCCGCTCCCTGGATTCTCATGATCGTGAGTGGATTCGTATCGAATTCCGTACCAAATCCACTCACGATCGTGAAACTGGGAGAGGTGTCGGCGCCGTTCGATCCCAACGCCGAGCTGGTGTCGTTGCCCGTGTGGTCGGTGCGGTTGTTGCGCGGTGTTGCTCGGGTCAGGGATGTACCGCGTGTGTCATTGCTCCAAGGGTTGGAGCAATGACACAGGCGGCTGGGCCCATGCTGGTAGGTGGTCGCAGCGGCGCCGGTCGTCGGGTCCTGGTGGGGCGGCAGGGTTCGGCGGTCGGCTGGTTTGCTCCGTCGCCGACCGGTTTGCTCCCGGTCGCCTCGGTCTTGTCCCGCGCCGGGTCTCGCGATCGTGATGGCTTTCGTCAACGGAATCGCGACGAAAGCCATCACGATCGTGGCCGCGCGTTGTTGAGGCGAGCGCGTCGCGCGGGTCGCCGGAGCGCGGGCGGCCGCGGGTCAATCGGGTCAGGCGGCGGCGGTCGCGCTCTTGATGGTCAACCCGAGAATCGGCTTGCCGTCGCCGCTCGCGTTGGAGTTGTCCGAGCCGCCCTTGGCGACCTTGCTGACCACGTCCAGGCCCGACGATACTTTCCCGATCACCGAGTAATTCTTTTGCAATCCAGTGTTGCTGTCTTTGTAAATGATAAAGAACTGGCTGCCCGTCGAATTCGCCGTACCGCTGTTCGCCATCGCGATCACGCCGGTGCCATAGCTGGTTTTCGACGTGGTTTCCTGCTTGAAGTTGTACGTCGGCCCGCCCTTTTGACTGTTGGATGGATCGCCGCATTGCAGCACATAAATTCCCGACGTGGTCAACCGTGGGCAGCTCGAATTGTCGTACAGCCCCTTCTTCGCCAGGTAAACAAAACTCTGTACGGCACACGGCGCGCTGGCTCGATCAAGGGTGAACGTGAGCGCGCCCCGGCTGGTGTTCAGCGTGACGTTTACGGTCCCGGTCGCTGGTGTCGGATTCGGGTCGGGCGGCAGACCGACATCCTTGGTGTACGGGGATTTGAGCAGCGTAGAGCTTTCCGCGTACTTGCACGGACCGGACGTGGTCGCTGGTTTCGCGGACGCCTTGGCGAACGTCGGAGTCGGGAACGGCGATGCAGAGGCCGAAGCGGTGGCCGACGGTGTGGGGGAGGCCGAGCTCTTCTTGTTGCTGCCGCTGAAGACGTTCGTTGCCAGCACGAGGATCAGAATCACCGCGACTACGACGAGGAAAACGCCGCCGGCGACCAGGCTGCGTTGCCGGCGCTTGCGTTCCAGCTCCCGGCGGCGCTCCAGCTGCCGGGCGATCTTTCGTTGGGCGGCCTGGCGGCGCTGCTTCTCGGTCGGCACGAGATGGCTCTCCTCATCGCGCGGGTCGGTCGTTAGGGCGTGAGTTTACGAGGCCCAGATCGCGGTTTGCCCGATCTCAGCAAGCTTTCAGCAAACGCGAGTCCGAAGAGGACTATCGGTACGCCCGGGCCTGCAGTTCGAACAGCTCGGCGTACAGTCCATCGGCCGCGATCAGCTCGTCGTGGCTACCCAGCTCGGCAATTCCGCCGTCCCGTAGCACCACGATCAGATCGGCCATCCGTACGGTCGAGAACCGGTGCGAGACCAGCACGGTGATCGCCCCGGAGCGGCGGCGGATCTCGCCAGCGGCCCGGGTCCACCGGGCGAACAGCTGGTGCTCAGACTCGGCGTCGATCGCCGCGGTCGGCTCGTCCAGCAACAGCAGCAGCGGCGCGGACCGCATCATCGCCCGCCCGATGGCAAGCTTCTGCCACTGACCGCCGGAGAGGTCGATCCCGTCGGGCCAACTCGGCCCCAGCTGGGTGTCCAGCCCGTCCGGCAACGCCTCGAGCAGGTCGAGGGCACCGGCCCGGTCCAGCGCGGTGCGGGCCGCGTCCGGATCGTCGACCGCGCTCAGGTCGCCGATTCCCACTGTCTGCTGGACCGCGAACTCGAACCGGGCATGGTCCTGGAAACCGGCCGAAATCCGCAGCCGCCAGGCTTCCGCGTCGAGCTCGGCCAGATCGGTGCCCTCGACCCGGATCGTGCCGTGCTGCGGTCGGTACAGGCCGGCCAGCAGCTTGACCAACGTGGTTTTGCCGGCCCCGTTGTCGCCGACGATCGCCACCGTGACACCGGCCGGGAGGGTGAGCGAGACATCGCGCAGCGTCGGCTCGGGCCGGCCCGGGTATCCGAATGTCACGTGCTCGAGCCGGATCCCGTCGCTCAGCCGATCCGGTACCCCGGATTGGTCGGGTACGCCAGCGGGGAGCGGTTTGTCGATGAGGTCAGACGCGAGCTCCCGCTTGGCGCTACCGGTCGCCAACGCGACGTCCTCCAGGTACAGGTATCGCCCGGCCGCGGTCAACGTACGCAACAGCCACTGGGTCAGCTCGGCCGAACCCGCGACCAGCCCGAGCACCTGTCCGGACAGGACGGCGGTCAGCACGACGTCACCGACGCTGGCCGCGCCGACCGCGGCCTGATGCGTCACCAGCACGATCGAACCCAGATAACCGACCAGAAATACCGTCCGGGAAATGAGCCGGAACAATTGCCCCCGTATTTGCAGGCTGACATGAATTCGGCGGATCTGCTGGTGTTCGGCCGCGAACCGGGTCAACAGCTCGCGCTGCAGCCGGAACAGCCGCAATTCCTTGGCTGCCTCGCGGTCGGTGGCCAATTCGTACAACATGGACGCCCGCCGACTCGGCTCGGCCGCGCGTTCATTGCCGAGGCTGTACAGATTGCTGGTCCGGCCCGAAAGCAGCAGCGCCGGCAGGCCGAACAATGGCAGCAGCAACAGCAGCGGACTCACGGATGCCAGCAGCACGGCGGTCAGAACGATCCGGATTACGGTATTGGCCGCGTTGATCAGCGACGGCACCGCCTCACCGAATTCCCACGCCTCGTTGCGAAACAATTCCAACTGGCGCAGGTGTTCGGGATTTTCCTGGATTTCCAGTGTCGGCGTGTGCCCGACCAACGCCAGCAACCGTCGTTCCAGCAGATGGTACGTACGGTCGGTGAGCGTCATCCGGACCCGTGAACCGGCGTAGTCCACGCCGGCGATCGCGACTATCGAGAACGCGATCGCCAGCCCGGCCAGCAGCGTTTCGGTGTGGTGGTGCCCGATCGCGCCGTCGACGAAAAGCCCGAGCCACAAGGCGAAAAGCGAGCCGGCCAACGCCTGCACGGTCACCAGGATCGCGCTCGCCAAAGCCCGGAGTCGGTCCGCCCGCCAGGCGAACGCGATCATCTGCCGGGCCGCCCGCAGCGAGGTCGGCGGCCGCTCAGTCATTGTCGGTCACGTAATTCTCCGCCTGTAGCCGGAACAGCCGGCCGTACTGCCCATTTCGCTCGACCAATTCCTCGTGGCTGCCGTCCTCCACGATCCGGCCGCCATCGAGCACCACGATGCGGTCGGCCCGGCGCACCGTGGAGAACCGGTGGCTGATCACGATCGTGGTGAGCCCCTCGGTCAACTGCAGGAACCGGTCGAACAGGTCGGCCTCGGCCCGTACGTCCAGGTGCGCGGTCGGCTCGTCCATGACCAGTACGCCGGCCCCGCTGCGTACCGCCATCAACGCGCGGGCGAACGCGATCCGCTGCCACTGTCCGCCGGAAAGGTCGACCCCGCCGGAATACCGCGGAGAGAGCGTCGTGGTCGTACCCTCCGGCAGCGCGGCCACCAATTCGGCCGCGCCGGCTCGTTCCGCGACCTCGAGCACAGCCGCGTCGTCACCAGGTGATTCGACCGCGCCAAAAGCGATATTGTCCCGCAGCGGCAATTCGTACCGTAGAAAATCCTGGAAGATAACGGCCAACCGCCGGCGCCAGCTGACGATGTCCAGCGTGGACAAGTCGACACCGTCCACTGTGATCAGTCCGCGATCCGGCCGGCACAGCCCGGTCAGCAGCTTCACCAGCGTCGTCTTGCCGGCGCCATTCAAACCGACGATCGCCAGCGACGTACCGGCCTCAATGCGCAGATCGAAATCGGTGAGCACCGGGGTATCGCGGCCCGGATAGCGGAAATCGACGCCCTGAAAGGCGATCGTCGCCCGCGGCATCCCATCGGCCGGAGCGCCCGGCGCAGAATCGGGAGTGACGGAACGTTCCAATTCCAGTACGTCCGGAACTGGTACGGCACCGTTCTCGATCCACACATCGCCGTTCTGACTGGCCAGTGCCGCCATCGCGAACAGCCCCTGCGCCACTACCGTGACCGCCGCGACCGACAGCGCGCCGGAGGACGCGGCCCGGGCCAGCAGCAACACGATCACCAGATGGGCGGCCAGCACGATAAGCCCGAGGACGGTCATCACCCGGTAATCGGCACGTCGGGCCCGCCACAGCTGCCCCATGACGGCCGACCATTCCCGGCTGAATTTCTCCACGATCCAGTCGGCTAGGCCGAATATCCGTAATTCCTTGGCCCACTGCGGCATCAACCCGATGAGCTGCAGATAACGGGCCCGGCGCAACGGGTCGGTCCAGAACGGCTGGGCCCGGTAATAACTGCTCTGCAGTGCCCGGCCGACCACAAACCACAAGACCACCAACACCACTGCGGCGACCGGCCAGTAATAGCCGACCAGCACCGCCGCGGCCAGACCCTCGGCCTTGACCGTCCACTGTGCACTGATCCCGGAGATCAACTCACCCGGGCCGAACTGCGCCACCCGTACGGCCCGACCCAACTGAGCTGCCAGCTCCGGATCATCCTGCAGCCGCAGGTCCTGCCGGCGAAAGGCCGCCGTCATTACCCGGCCCAGCAGATAACCGTCGAAACGCCGGTACAGGTCGGTCGCGATGATCTCCAGCGTGGCGCCGACCAACTCCTGCACGACCAGCGTGACCGCGACCAACACCAGAGCGAGAATTACCCGGTGCCCGGCGGCCGAACCGAACCCGTCTCGCACCACACCGGGCAGGTGACCGACCAACACGCCGACCAGAGCGGCAAATACGGCCGGCATCGCTCCGGCGAGCAACGCCAGGACCGCCAGCGTGACGGTCCGCGCCGGGAAGGCGCCGAACAGGACTCGGAGCGCGGCCCGGCGGGCGGCGCGGCGGCGTGTGGACGAATGATCAGAGTTGTGTCAATACATGGCGGGACCGTAGCAGCCGGGCATGATGCCGCCCACACGATTTTCCGATGCGGTCCGGCCGGTAACCTCGGGTGACGCGCGTCAGCGATACGAATCAGGGATATGAGGTGAGGATGGCGGTGCTCGCGGGAGTGATCGAGGGCTTTCCCGCCCGCCAGCTCGAGACCAACTGCTGGATCGTCGGCCCGGGCGACGGGCGGCAGTGTGTGGTGATCGATCCGGGCGTCGGTGTGGCGGACCGGGTGGATGCCGCGCTGCGGGCCCATGAGCTGACGCTCGCCGCCGTACTGCTGACCCACGGCCATCTCGACCACACCTTCGATGCCGCCCAGATCTGCCGGGCGCACACAGTACCGGCCTACCTGCATCCGGCCGACCGGCATCAGCTGGCCGATCCGTGGAGCGGACTGGGCGCGCCGGTCAGCATGCCGTTGTTCGGCCGGACCGAGTTCACCGAGCCCGACGAAGTACGCGACCTGGCCGACGGGCAGACGCTGGAGCTGGCTGAGTTCAGCCTCACGGTGACCAGCTCGCCCGGCCACACCCCGGGCTCGGTGCTCTTCGGGATGGACGGGGTGTTGTTCGCCGGCGACACGCTGTTCGCCGGGTCCATCGGCCGGGTCGACCTGCCCGGCGGCAGCGAAACGCAGATGGCCCGCACACTGGCCGAGGTGATCTGGCCGCTGGCCGACGACCTCGTGGTCCATACCGGCCATGGCCCGTCCACCACGATGGCGGCCGAACGCGCCACCAACCCCTACTTGCTCCAGCTGCAGAGGACAACCCGATGACCCGCCCCCGACCGATGAGCGGCTTTCCCGAATGGCTGCCGCAGCAGCGCATGATCGAGCAGCGGGTCATCGACTCGCTGCGGAACACCTTCGAGCTGCATGGATTCGCCCCGATCGAGACGCGCGCGGTCGAGCCGCTGGACCAACTGCTGCGCAAAGGCGAGACCGACAAGGAGATCTACACCCTGCGCCGGCTGCAGGGCGAGGAGTCCGAGGCCGGCCCGGGCCTTGGGCTGCACTTCGACCTGACCGTCCCGTTCGCCCGGTACGTACTGGAAAACGCGGGCAAGCTGCAGTTCCCGTTGCGTCGCTACCAGATCCAGAAGGCGTGGCGCGGGGAACGGCCGCAGGAGGGCCGGTACCGGGAGTTCTGCCAGGCCGACATCGACGTGGTCGGCGTCGACTCGCTGCCCTTCCACCACGAGGCCGAGCTGCCGCTGGTGATGCTGGAGGCGCTGGGCTCGCTGCCGATCCCGCCGGTGGTGGTGCACGCCAACAACCGCAAGCTGGCCGAGGGGTTCTACCGCGGGCTCGGGATCGAGGACCCGGCCGCGGTGCTGCGTAGCGTCGACAAGCTGGACAAGATCGGCGCCGCCGGGGTGAAGGCGCTGCTGCTCGGCGACGGGCTGACCGACGCGCAGGCGGACGCGTGCCTTGCCCTGGCCGAGATCGTCACCGAGGACGGATCGTTCGCGGACCGGGTCCGGGCACTCGGGGTCAAGCACGAGTTGCTGGATGAGGGCATCGAGCAGCTGACCCGGGTCGTGGAGACCGCGCGGGCGGTGACCCCGGGCTTGGTGCTGGCTGACCTGCGGATCGCGCGCGGCCTGGATTACTACACCGGCACCGTGTACGAGTCGGTGCTGGTCGGCCACGAAGGGCTCGGCTCCATCTGCTCCGGCGGCCGGTACGACACGTTGGCCAGCGCCGGCGACACCACGTATCCCGGTGTCGGGCTCTCGATCGGCGTGACCCGGCTGGTATCCCGGCTCTTCGGTCAGAACCTGCTGCAGATCAGCCGCCAGGTGCCCACCTGCGTGCTGGTCGCGTTGCCGGACGAGGAGTCCCGTCCGGCCTGCAACGCGATCGCGGCGGCGCTGCGGCGGCGCGGCATCGCCAGTGAGGTGGCTCCGGATCCGGTGAAATACGGTAGGCAGATCCGGTACGCGGACCGGCGCGGGATTCCGTACGTCTGGTTTACGGACGGGGTGCGCGATATCCGGTCCGGCGAGCAGGTGCCGGCCGATCCGGATACCTGGTCGCCGGCCGCGGCCGACCTGTACCCGGCCATCTCGGCCGCCGACTGACCATCTTTGCTGTACGACCTGAGCTGTACGTCCTGAGGAGACAGACTGTGATCCGCACCCACACCGCCGGCTCGTTGCGCGCGACGCACATCGGGCAGACCGTGACGCTGGCCGGTTGGGTCGCCCGACGCCGCGATCATGGCGGGGTCATCTTCGTCGATCTGCGCGATGCCAGTGGCGTCTGCCAGGTGGTGTTCCGCGAGGAAGACGCGCACCACCTGCGGGCCGAGTACTGCGTCAAGGTCACCGGCACCGTCGGCGCGCGCCCGGCCGGCAACGAGAACCCGAACCTGCCGACCGGCGACATCGAGGTCACCGCGACCGACCTGGACGTGCTCTCGGAGTCGGCGCCGCTGCCGTTCCCGCTGGACGAGCACGTCGACGTCGGCGAGGAGGTACGGCTGCGGTACCGGTACCTGGACCTGCGCCGCTCCGGTCCCGCGCACGCGATCCGGATGCGTAGCGAGGTCAACCGGATCGCGCGGGCCGTACTGAACGAGCGCGACTTCGTCGAGGTCGAGACGCCGACGATGACCCGGTCCACGCCCGAGGGCGCCCGCGACTTCCTGGTGCCGGCCCGGTTGCAGCCCGGTTCCTGGTACGCGCTGCCGCAGTCGCCGCAGCTGTTCAAGCAGTTGCTGATGGTTGCCGGCATGGAACGGTATTTCCAAATCGCCCGCTGTTACCGGGACGAGGATTTCCGGGCCGACCGGCAGCCGGAATTCACCCAGCTCGACATCGAAATGTCCTTTGTGGAGCAGGACGATGTCATCGAGGTCGGCGAAGCAGTAGTTTCCGCGCTGTGGCGGGAATTGTTGGGCCATGAAATTCCGCTGCCAATTCCGCGGATGACGTACGCCGAGGCAATGGCGCGATTCGGTACGGACAAGCCCGACCTGCGTTTCGGTTTGGAATTGACCGAGCTGACATCGTATTTCTCCGAAACCCCGTTCCGGGTATTTCAGGCGCCTTATGTCGGCGCGGTCGTGCAGCCTGGCGGCGCGTCCCAGCCGCGCAAGCAACTGGACGGTTGGCAGGACTGGGCCAAGCAGCGCGGCGCCCGCGGCCTGGCCTACGTGCTGGTCGGCGAGGACGGCACGCTGGGCGGACCGGTGGCCAAGAACCTGTCCGAAACCGAGCGGGAAGGCCTGGCCAAGGCGGTCGGAGCTGAGCCGGGCGACTGCGTCTTCTTCGCCGCCGGCGAGCCGGCCGATGCCCGGGCGCTGTTGGGTGCGGCCCGGTTGGAGATCGCCCAGCGGGGCGGGCTGATCGACAACTCGCAGTGGGAGTTCGTCTGGATCGTGGACGCGCCGCTGTTCGAGTTGGCGGCCAAGACCGATGACGTGGCCGTCGGCTCCGGGCGCTGGACGGCGGTGCACCACGCCTTCACCTCGCCGACCGCCGAGTGGATCGACCGGTTCGAGGAGTCGCCGGGCGAGGCGCTGGCCTATGCGTACGACATCGTCTGCAACGGCAACGAGATCGGCGGCGGCTCGATCCGTATCCATTCGGCCGAGGTGCAGCAGCGGGTCTTCAACCTGATGGGCATTACGCCCGAGCAGGCGCAGGAGAAGTTCGGTTTCCTGCTCGACGCATTCGCGTTCGGCCCGCCGCCGCACGGTGGCATCGCGTTCGGCTGGGACCGGATCGCGATGCTGCTGGCCGGCGGCGAATCGCTGCGGGACGTGATTGCATTCCCGAAGTCCCGTGGTGGGCAGGACCCGCTGACCGGCGCGCCGACGCCGATCACGCCGCAGCAGCGCAAAGAGGCTGGCATCGACGCGGTCCCGGATACAGTCGAGGCCAAGGGCTGATTGCTGGCATTTCGCGTTGCCGGCGTTTGGCGTTGCTGGGATTTCGGGTTGCTGGCGTTTGGCGTTGCTGGGATTTCGGGTTGCTGGGATTTCGGGTTGCTGGGATTTGGCGTTGCTGGCATTGCGCCCGCGCTGGCGGCATTTCGCGCGGCCGGCGTACATCCCGACGCGCGCTATATGCAGCGAACGTGACGTGAGGGTCGTTTGTGGGGGCCGGTGCCGCGGAGAGGTCGGCATGCGTGCAGCGAGTGTGGCGTGAGGGTCGTTTATTGGCGCGAAATTCGCGCTGGTGTCACGTTCGGTGCCGTGATGGCGCCGGGCCGTGGACGTAATCGCGCTGGTGTCACGTTCGGTGCAGTGAGGGTGCTGGGTCGGCGACGTGTCCGCGCTGGTGTCACGGTCGCTGCAATAGGGGCGGTTGGCGTTGGGTTGGCTGTTAGCTGACGTCGTGGCAGGTTGGTTGCGCCGTATGTTGGCGGTCGTCGTTGTGCATGAGTCGGCATGAGTGCGGCGAGCGTGGCATGAGGGTCGTTTGTGGGGGCCGATGCCGCGGAGAAGTCGGCATGAGTGCAGCGAGTGTGGCGTGAGGGTCGTTTATTGGCGCGAAATTCGCGCTGATGTCACGTTCGGTGCCGTGAGGGTGC
>JBEDUI010000051.1:0-7949 GCA_040414495.1 Mycobacteriales bacterium | reverse complement strand
GGGTTGCTGTGGGGCCGGTCCGGAGCGCCTGAGTGCAGCGAGCGTGACAGGAGGGCTGGTGTTGTTGCGGTCGAGAAGCCCTGCCTGCATCGAGTGTGACGTCAGGGTCGGTGTGGGGGCGGTCCGGCGGCCGTGACTGCGGCGAGCGTGGTGCCAGGGTGGGTGCGGGAGCTTTCCAGCTGACTCCTTGCTGCGAGCGTGAATCCATGGTTGCTGCGGGACGTCGGGTAGCCGTAACTGGAGCGAGCGTGGCTGGAGGGTTGCCGTGGAGGCCGCGGGCGGCCTTGAGCGCTGCGAGCGTGACTCCGTGGTTGCTGCGGGACGTCGGGTAGCCGTAACTGCAGCGAGCGTGACTGGAGGGTTGCCGTGGGGGCGGTCCGGAGCGCCTGAGTGCGGCGAGCGGGACAAGAGGGCTGGCGCGTGCGGCCGGGTCGCTGGCACGCTTTACTAGGTCGTCCTACTATTTTCGTGGGTGCCGGAATCCCGGCACTCGTGGCAACGCGGGGCACCACGAATGTGCCGCGAACGGTGGACGGAGACCCCATGGACGAACCGGAGATCGCAGCCGGCCGGGACCGCTGGGCCAAGCGCTATGCCGAGGCGCCGGTGCGCGATTCCGACTTCACCACGTTGTCCGGAGTGCCGGTCGAGCCGCTCTACGGCCCGACCGAGGCCGACGACCGGTTCGAGCGGATCGGCTGGCCCGGCGAATATCCGTACACCCGGGGTCTGTATTCGACCGGCTACCGCGGGCGGGCCTGGACGATTCGGCAGTTCGCCGGATTCGGGAACGCGACCCAGACCAATGAGCGGTACAAGATGATCCTGGCCCGCGGTGGCGGGGGACTGTCGGTCGCGTTCGACATGCCGACGCTGATGGGCCGCGACTCTGACGACCCGCGTTCGCTGGGCGAGGTCGGGCACTGCGGCGTGGCGATCGACTCGGCCGCCGACATGGACGTGCTCTTCGACGGGATCCCGCTGGGCGAGGTCACCACGTCGATGACAATCAGCGGGCCGGCGGCGCCGGTCTTCTGCATGTACCTGGTCGCGGCCCGGCGGCAGGGCGTGGATATCGGCACGCTCAACGGCACGCTGCAGACCGACATTTTCAAGGAGTACATCGCGCAGAAGGAATGGCTCTTCCCGCCGCAGCCGCACCTGCGCCTGATCGGTGACCTGATGGAATACTGCGCGGGCGACATTCCCGCGTACAAACCGCTGTCGGTCTCCGGCTACCACATCAGGGAGGCCGGCTCGACCGCCGCGCAGGAGTTGGCGTTCACCCTGGCCGATGGCTTCGGGTACGTCGAACTCGGTCTGTCGCGCGGGCTGGATATCGAGAAGTTCGCGCCCGGGCTGTCGTTCTTCTTCGACAGCCACATCGATTTCTTCGAGGAGATCGCGAAATTCCGCGCGGCCCGGCGGATTTGGGCCCGCTGGATGCGCGATGTGTACGGCGCGACGACGGAAAAGGCGCAGTGGCTGCGGTTTCACACCCAGACCGCGGGCGTGTCGCTGACCGCGCAGCAGCCGGAGAACAACGTTGTACGGACCGCGATCGAGGCGTTGGCGGCCGTTCTGGGCGGGACCAACTCACTGCACACCAACGCCTTGGACGAGGTATTGGCGTTGCCGTCGGAG
Organism: Mycobacteriales bacterium; assembly: GCA_040414495.1. Classification (GTDB taxonomy): domain Bacteria; phylum Actinomycetota; class Actinomycetes; order Mycobacteriales; family QHCD01; genus DATAVB01. Next base: position 6,305 of record JBEDUI010000051.1, on the reverse strand, counting down.
AAGGCGGCCGAGACCGCGTTGCGTACCCAGCAGGTGATCATGGACGAGACCGGCGTCGGCAATGTGGCCGATCCGCTCGGCGGTTCTTGGTACGTGGAGGCGCTGACCGATTCGTTGGAGGCTCAGGCCGAGGAGATCTTCACGCGCATCCGGGATCGGGGCGGCGATGGCACCATCACCTCAGGGCTGCTGCGCGGCATCGACGATGGCTGGTTCTCGGCCGAGATCGCGCAGGCCGCATTCGAGTACCAGCAGAAGCTGGAAAAGGGCGACAAGAAGGTCGTCGGGGTCAACGTGCACACCGATTCGGTCGAGGAGCCGCTGGAGATCCTGCGGATCAGCCACGAGGTCGAACGGGATCAGCGCGCGGTGCTGTCCCGCCGCCGGGAATCCCGCGACGACGCCGCGGTGCGGCAGTCATTGCGCCGGCTCGTTGAAGCCGCCGGTACGGAGGACAATCTGATTCCGCCGATGCTTGCGGCGGCTGAGGCCGAGGCTACGCTCGGTGAGATCTGCGGTGCGTTGCGCGACGTGTGGGGTTCGTATACGGAGCCGGCCCGGTTCTGAATTGTCATTGGCTTAGGGCGTGTTGCTTGAGTCCTGGTCGGCGCAGCAGGCCGAGGACCTAAGCAGCACGTCCTGATTCGGCCAATCCAATTCGACGCGAGAAATGCCGTTCGGTCGGTTTCCGAATGCCGCATCCGCTCGTTCTTCGGAGATGATGTCCGTACAGGATCGGGGCGAGTCTAGGGAGACGAACGGGTGCAGCAGATAACGCTGGGACGTACCGGGTTGCGGATTTCGCGGATCATTCTCGGCGGATTTCCATTTGGCGGAATCAACCGCGCCCGCGGGTGGGATCCCTGGTCGGCCGATGGGCGGGCCACCGCGATCGCCACGATCAACGCCGCCCTGGACGCCGGCATCACGTATATCGATACGGCACCCAGCTACGGCGAGGGCAATAGCGAACGGCTGATCGGCGAGGTGATGCGGACCCGGCGCGCCGAGTGCGTACTGGCCACCAAGGTCAACTGGGAGGGCCGGTCCAAACAGGACGTCATCGACAGCGTGCACGCCAGCCTGAAACGACTGCAGTGTGAGCACATTGACGTAATTCAATTCCATGGCGGCATGTACACACCCGAGGATTACCAGCACATCGTCCACAATGGACCACTGGACGGGCTGCGCGAGCTGCGCGATCGCGGCGAGGTGCGGTTCATCGGATTGACCGCGGAGGAGCCGTGGACGGCGCGTCCGTTCCTGCCGCTGCCGGAATTCGACGTCGTGCAGCTCGCGTACAACCTCATCTATCAGTCCGCGGCCCGGCACATTCTCGATGAGACGGCCAAGCTGAATACCGGCGTGGTGACAATGCGCACGATGACGTCCGGGATTTTCCAGCGGATGGCGCAGTCGCTGGTCCCCGAATGGCAGGAGGCGAAGGACATTTACGAGGTGTGCCTGAAATTCGTGCTGTCCGACTCCCGGGTGCACGCGCCGATCGTCGGAATGCGCTGGCCCGATGAGGTGAAACGCAATGTGGCGCTGGTAGAGGCGTTCCGGCCGGAATTCGACCTGGCCCAATTACCGCGGATGACCGCTGGGATCTACCGGGCCGAGGACGCCGGATGAGCGACAACATTCGTTGGGACCTGGTCACGGTCGGCCATTTGTCCCGTAACAAATACTGGGGCGAATCGGTGGAGCGTTCCTACCGGCCCACCTGCTGCACCACCACGGTCATCCGGGCCGGCGGCCAGATTGTGCTGGTCGATCCGAGCCTGCCGCCCGAGGCGATGGTACGGGCGTTGGATCAACGCACCGGCCTGCCGGCGAGCGCTATCGACACGGTATTTGTGACGCATCGGCACGGCGACCATCGCGAGGGTCTGGAAGCTTTTCCGCAGGCCCGTTGGTGCATGGCCGCGGGCGAACTGGCCGATTGGCGATCGAGCGAAGAGGTGACCGACCGGATCGAGGTCGCGCCGCAGTCGCTGGCACCGGGGGTCGAATTGTTGCCCACGCCAGGCCACACGTCCGGGCTGACGTCGGTGGCGTTCACCAGCGACGGCGCCCGGGTCGTGGTCAGCGGCGACGGCGTGATGACCGAGGAGTTCTTCCGCCACCGCGACGTTTACCACAACACCGTCGACCACCCGGCCGCGGTCGCGTCGCTGAATCTGATCGCCAGCCAGGCCGACATCGTGGTGCCCGGCCACGACAACTACTTCCTCGTACGGAATTAAGGCCCTCATACGGAATTGGCCGTAGGTACGGAATTGAGCTGACGTACGGAAATAACCGTACGTACAGAATTGAGCGACCTACGGAATTAGTCGACGTGCACTGAACCGAACACCGCACCGCCGGTACCGACCCATACCGCGCCGACGACCGGGTGGCCGGGGCGGAGCACCGAGCACGGCAGCTGGACATGCCAGCTGCCCGGACGGATGTGCAGGGATTCGCTGGTCGCCCCGGTGCTGGCGCAGGCAGCGCGGCTACGGGCCAACTCGGCGCCCCAGGTCGGCCCCGGCTGCGGCTTGCTCGGTGTCTGGCCGAACAGCATCATGCCCACGACGAGCGTGGTGATAGCACCGGAGAAAACGGTGTGCCGCACGGTCATCCGGTGCCCGATCGCCGACAGGCTGGCGGCCAGTGCGCTGGCCAGCAGGATCGTCGGGGTGACGACGTACCGGCTGTCGCCGCGCAGCGTCGTACTCGGATCGGGAATTCCGGCGCCGGACTTACGCCACGCCAGCGCCAGCAGTGCGGCGCCGACGAACATCGCGGACATCACGACCGCGCGGCTCGGCCCACCCGCCCGCAGGCCGGGCCAGGCGATCAGCAGCAGGACCGCGACCGCGCCGGCCAGCAACAGGGCCTGGGCGCTGCCGCCAACCAGGTCGCCGGCGATGTCGCGGCCGGTCACGAACGGCACCACGACCCGGACCGCGGCGATGCTCGGAATCTGGCCCCAGGGGTAGCTGTGCTGATTCACCCGGGTGCCATGCGACACGACCAGCAACTGCACGATCGCGGCACCGAAAAACGCGATGCTCACCACCTGATTTCGCCAGCCCCGCAGCGTCGCGATCCGGAGCAGGACCAGTGGTGCGAGGACCAACGTGAGCGGGTCGCTACACATCGAAGCCACCACGATGCTCGTGGCGACGGCGACTCCGACCCGCGAGCGGGGTTGCCACAACACCGCCCAGAACGCCCCGGCGATCAGGTACCAGTGCAGGTTCGCGATGTTGTCCAACGTCTCGCCGGACGGGACCGTGATGACGACGGCGGCAGCCAGCAGCCGGAAAGCCGGCGCGCGCAGGTGACTGGAGCTGGCCCGGAAGATGAATACCGCGATTCCCGCGCGGATCATGGCACTGGCCAACGTGAAGACGATTGGAGCATCGCGTAAGGGCAACAGTGCGGCGATGCCGCTGATCAGCCGCGGCACCAAGTGCATGTAGCCGGCGTACTGCCGGAAGATCACACCGGGCCAGGACCGGGTCAGGCCGTCCTTCAGGAAGTTCGCGCCATCCTCGGCGAATACGGTGTTCCAGATCGGCCGGCCGCTGGGGATCGACACCAGGACGATGACACAAGCGGCGTAGGCAGCCGCGTATCCGAGCACGACCGCGAACCGAGTCCAGCCCACGCGGGCATGCTCGGTCTCAATGGTCTCGACAAGGCCCCCGAAGGCTCTGGTCGGCGCCGGTAGCGTCGCAGCCACGGACCTACCGTAGCCGGATCGCTCGCTCTGCCGGCGCATCCGCTCACGTTGTGGGGTCAAGCTTTAGCCCGCTTTTACGGCTGGCGGGGCGGTGCGAGCCCTTCCCGGAAGGCGATGCGGCAGAATCGGGGTATGCAGCCAGGAGATGTACCACTAACCGGCGCGATGGCGCGAGCGGTCGATCTGTCCGCTCTCAAGGCGCGGTCCCAGGCCCCCGCTCCCGCAGGGGGTGCGCCCGGCGGTGCCAGTGCGCCCGCCGCTGGGACGTCCGTGGTCGATGTCACCGAAGCGACGTTCCAGGCCGAGGTGCTGGAACGGTCGATGCAGGTCCCGGTCGTGCTCGACCTGTGGGCCGAATGGTGTGGGCCGTGTAAGCAGCTGAGCCCGGTGTTGGAGTCGTTGGCCGCCGAGGGCGGTGGCAGCTGGGTACTGGCCAAGATCGACGTCGATGCGAACCCTTCGATCGCGCAGGCGCTGCGAGTGCAGGGGATTCCCGCGGTGAAAGCGGTGTTCCAGGGGCAGTTGGTGGCCGAGTTCACCGGCGCGCTGCCTGAGCCGCAGGTCCGGGAGTGGATCACGGCGCTGGTCGAGGCGACCGGCGGTTCGATGCCCGCGCCTGGCGCCAATGCCGGTGAGCCGGCGGCCGAGCCGACCGACCCGGCCCTAGATGCGGTCGAGTCGCTGCTGGCGGCCGACGATCTGGCCGGGGCCGAGCGCGAGCTGCGAGCCTTGCTGGACCGGGATCCCGGGCACGCCGGGGCCGAGGCGATGCTGCACGGCGTACAGCTGCAGCTGCGGGTTCAGACTGCCGGCCCAGACGTGGTGGCGCGGGCCGACGCGGCGCCCGATGACGTCGAGTTGGCGCTGGCCGCCGCCGATGCCGAGGTCCTCGAGGGGCTGACCGAGTCGGCGTTCAACCGGCTGTTGGCCCTGGTTCGCAGCACGTCTGGTGACGAGCGCAATGCGGTACGGGCCCGGCTGGTTGACCTGTTCGCGGTCCTCGGTGACGACGATCCGCAGGTGAGCACCGCCCGTCGTCAGCTCAGCGCCGCGCTGTTCTAAAACCCTGGGGTATGGGCTGACGCTGCCGTTCGGTTGATCGAGCGGCGGCCGGGTTGATTTGGCCGGCCCGGCTGATCTGCCGGTCCGGCTGGACGTGTGTCCGGCGGATTGGGCGGCCCGGCCGCGCCGGCTTTTCGTGATCGTGATGGCTGCGCAGGGTTCGTCCGTGGTGTGGCTGGTGTGACTGGCGGGGTTGAGGGGTCGCTCGCTTCAAGATCGTGAGTGGATTTGCTGCCCCATTCGGTACCAAATCCACTCACGATCATGGTCAGCAGTGGGTCAGTCTCTTCGCCAGGTGAGCGACTTGAAGTCGGTGGACTCCAGCTGCGATCTGAACCGGGCGGAGTAGGTGGCAATGCGTTCGCCTAGCCCGACATTACTTGATTGGATTTAGTTTGTATTACTGACGGTGACCACGCAAAATTACTCGTTGCGGCGAGTGAGCATGATCCGCATTATTAGCAGCGAGTCGAGGTCGCGGGAATTTTGCCAACGACGACGCTGTCGTTGACCCAACCGTTGGTCAACCGTTCATCGTCGTGAACGTAATCAAAGGCTACCCCGTCAGAATAAGTCCATGAGCAGTGCACAGTAACGTGGTCACCAGTGCCGGCATTTGTTATCACGTGGCATACGTCCGCGGGGCCACCGTAGATGTGAGCTTGTCCGGCGAGAGTCGTGCGTAAGCTCGCATTGGCCGTAGGTTTGGACGCACATTTGCCGATCATGTTAGGGGAGGAGACAGCCGATGCCGGAGCAACCAGAGTGGTGATAGCAAGTCCAGATGCAACGGCTCCGATAGCAATAATGGAAAGACCGCGTCGCTTCGTACTAAGAATCACGTGAGTCCCTTTCAGCTTCGTGATGGCGTTACGTGCCAAAGCCTTCCTCCGAGTTAATGCCGCGGCTGGCCTTGCCTCGACAATGAAGTCGGAGACGTTGCTAGACGTGGGCCTGAGCCGGCACGAGTATCATGCCGCTTGGATACCGCACCACCGCACTGTTTTCCGAAACTGGCGAAACGTCAGTGCATTTAGCGGCCGATGCCTGACCAACCTCATCACACCATTCGGCACCGAGGGCGGCATAGGTCCTTCCGTGGCTGCGATCTCGGACACCGAGTTGACCGGCCAGGACAGGGACGGTTCCTGTACTGATGCGGACAGCGCACGCTACGTATCGGCTCTTAGCAGGTGTCGTAGCCCGCGCCTCGCGTGGCCAGGCCAGAGTCACCACGAGCGGTTCGGAGAACGGACGACAGCTGCCTGCGGGTTCAGCGTCGATCAGGGTCACCTGCGAGAGCAGGAAGTCCTGCAATCGGTCGTGAGCGCATCGAGCCCAGCTCCTTTGATTCGTTACGGCTTGCAGACGGTTGCGCCCTGGGCCGGGCTGCCCTGGAAGCCGACTTGGAGCGCCGCCTGGAATCCCTGCTGGAACGCGGCAACCCGGTCGAACCCGCTGGTCCCTTGTAGACCGTAGTAGGACGAACCGTCGACCCCGA
>JBEDUI010000050.1:0-20125 GCA_040414495.1 Mycobacteriales bacterium | reverse complement strand
CCGAGCAGCTGAACATTTCCGCCGACGGGACCGTATTCCTGTACAGCCGTAAGCAAATGGTAACGACGACGCGATGGGTCCAGGGTGATACGCGACGTAGGCTCCGCTCAGACAGTCGTCGTCCGGGCACGCGGGGGAGAGTACGCATGATCACGTTGGTGGTCGTCGGATTCCTCGCCGGGGTGATCACGAGCATTTCGCCCTGCGTGCTGCCGGTGCTGCCGGTCGTACTGACCGCCGGATCGACCGGTAAGCCAGCGGCCGGTAAGTCAGCGGCCGGTAAGTCAGCGGCCGACACGACAGCGACCGGCACGACAGCAACGGGCACGACAGCAACGGGCACGACAGCGACCGGCACGACAGCGACCGGAACCGGCGACCAAACCCCGAGCGAGAGCGACCTCGAGGTGCGACGCCGATCGTGGCGGCCGTACGGCGTGATCGCCGGCCTTGTGCTGAGTTTCTGTCTGTCCACTTTGTTTGGTTCGCTGATCCTGAGCGAGCTGCATCTGCCGCAGGACTTCCTGCGTGACGCCGGCATTGTCGTCCTGGTGATCATCGGGATGAGCCTGATCTCCAGCCGGTTGGGCGAGCTGCTGGAACGGCCGTTCGCCCGAATTCCGCTGCGGAGGGTCAACCCGGACAGCAACGGTCTGGTGTTGGGCCTCGGGCTCGGGCTGCTGTTCGTGCCGTGCGCCGGCCCGGTGTTGGCGGCGATCGTGGTGGTCGGGGCGACGCATCACATCGGAATCGACTCGGTCGTGCTGACCGCCGCATTTGGTGTGGGTGTCGGTGTGCCGCTGCTGGTGCTGGCCCTTGCCGGCGACGCGATCACCCGGCGCACCAGCGTATTGCGCCGCAATAATCGCAATTTCCGTATCGCCGGTGGCTTGGTCATGATTCTGGTTGCCGGCGCGATCGGACTGAACCTGACCGACGGGCTGCAACGCCACGTGCCCGGCTATACCACCGCGCTGCAGAAGAAGGTCGAGGAAAACAAGGGCGCGAGCAAACAACTGCGCGAATTGAGTGCCGGCGGACCGCCCGAGCTGTCCGTCACCTGCGCCGAGGGCGCCCTGACCCCGCAGAACTGCGGTCGCGCGCCGAATTTCACGGGCATTTCGCATTGGCTCAACACTCCCGACGGCACACCGCTGAACGTCGCCGGTTTGCGCGGAAAAGTAGTGCTGGTCGATTTCTGGACCTACAGCTGCATCAACTGCCAACGGACGCTGCCGCACCTGGAGGCCTGGTACAAGGCGTACAACAAGGCCGGCCTCGTCATTGTCGGCGTACACACACCGGAATTCGCGTTCGAACACGTACTCTCGAACGTGAAATCGCAATCCAAGGCACTCGGCGTGAAATACCCGGTCGCGGTTGATAACCAGTACAAGACCTGGAATGCCTACGACAACGCCTATTGGCCAGCGGATTACCTGATCGATGCGAAAGGCGAAGTGCGGCATATTGGATTCGGCGAGGGCGATTATTCCGGGACCGAAGACCTGATCCGGCAGTTGCTGCTGCAGGCCCATCCGAAGGAAAACCTGCCCGTACCAACCGAGATCCCGGACAAGACGCCAACCCAACAGCAGACCCCGGAGACGTACCTGGGTTACCACTACAACCCGTTGCACACCAGCGGCGTGCCGCTCAAGGCGAACGAGGTGACGCGGTATGACTTCCCGGCGTCGCTGACCCCGAACACGTTCGCGCTGTCCGGCGTATGGACCGAAGACTCGGAGGAATTGACCGCCGGCAAGCGCGCCCAACTGAAGTTGAGCTACCAGGCACATGACGTGTACCTGGTGATGGGCGGCAAAGGCACGGTCACCGTCCAGGTCAACGGAAAACCGACGACACAGGTCAAGGTCAGCGGCCCGCCGAAGCTGTACACCCTGGTCAAGAACGGCAGCGGTGCGCAGGGAGTGCTCACGCTCGGTGTGAGTCCGGGAGTGCAGGCGTACGACTTCACGTTCGGGTGATGCGTACGATCAGCTTTTCCGGCAGGAGGAGCCGAGATGAAAGCCATCGCGATGACCGCATTCGGCGGCCCTGAGGTATTGAGCCTGGCCGAGGTGCCGGTGCCCGAGCCGGGTCCGGGCCAGATCCGCGTCCGGGTGCGCGCCGCCGGGGTCAACCCGATTGACGGCAAGATCCGGCGTGGTGACATGGAGCGGGCCTTCCACACACCGCTGCCGGCGATACTCGGAATTGACGTGGCCGGGACCGTCGACGCCCTCGGCGACGGGGTTACCGACGTGGCGGTCGGCGATCGGGTGCTCGGTTCGGCCGACGCGCCAGCCGGGTCGTACGCCGAGTTCGCGCTCGCCACCAGATACGTCACGATGCCGGACGACCTGGATTTCCAGGCGGCCGTCGCGTTGCCGGTCGCGGTGGAGACCGCGACCCGTACGTTGAGCCTGCTGCAGGTCGGCGCTGGGGATACGTTGCTGATCCACGGCGCGAGCGGTTCGGTCGGCCAAATCGTCGTGCAGTTGGCGATCGAGCGCGGGGCCACCGTCATCGGTACGGCCAGCGAGGCGAACCAGGATCGGGTCCGTGAACTCGGGGCCATCCCCACGGTTTACGGGCCGGGCCTGGTCGAGCGGGTACGCGCCCTCGCGCCCGACGGCGTTGATGCGGTGCTCGACGTGTCCGGCAAGGGCGCCCTACCAGACTCCATCGAACTGCGTGGGGGCACCGACCGCATCGTCACCATCGCCGATGATGCGGCCGCCCAGTACGGCGTCGTCTTCACTGCCGGCGTGAATGAGCCGACCACGGAGGGCCTCGGCGCGGCCGCTGATCGGCTCGCCCGGCACGATCTGATCGCCACCATCGCCGCCGTCTTCCCGTTCGCCGATGTCGCGGAGGCGCACCGGCTCAGCGACAGCGGGCATGCCGGCGGCAAGATCGTGCTGGTCCCGTAAGCCGGTCGGGAAGTCGCTCCGCCTCGCGGGGAGGCGCCTTTCGGGGAAGGGCGGTGTCACCGGAAATCCCGGGAGCTGGCCGGCACCTGCAGCGGCAGCTTGTGGATCTGCTCGGCAACCACGTTGACAACGCCGTCGCTGCGTTCGAGCCGGCCGCGGATCAGCAGCGACCCGGATTCGCGGGCGACCCGGCGGTGGCGTTGCCAAACGGCGGGGGAGCAGACGACGTTGATCAGGCCGGTCTCGTCCTCCAGGCTCATGAATGTGATGCCGCTGGCGGTGGCCGGCCGCTGCCGATGCGTCACGACGCCACCGATCAGGACCCGGGCGCCGTCCGCGACCTGACGCAATCGCTCGGCCGGCACGACCCCGAGCGAATCCAGCCGAGGTCGTAGGAACTGAGTCGGGTAGCTGGTCGGCGAGATCCCGGTCGACCACAGGTCCGCCATCGTCTGCTCCATCGGCGACATGTCCGGCAACGTCGGCGGATCGGCGCCGAGCCCGAGCCCGGCCAGCCGATCCGGCCGTTCGGTCGCGACGACCCCGGCCGACCACAACGCGCGCCGGCGGTCGAGCCCGAAACCGTCGAACGCGCCGGCGGTGGCCAAAGACTCGATTGCCGGAGTGGACAGTCCGGTGCGCCGGGCCAGGTCGGCCATATCGCGGAACGGGCCGTGCTCATCGCGTTCGGCCTCGACGCTTTTGGCCTGCTCCTTGCCCAGCCGCCGTACCGAGGACAGGCCCAGCCGGATCGCCGGCTCGACCGTGCCCGGGAACCCCAGCGTGGTCGGCCGCGCATCCGGTGGCGCGGGCCGCAACGTCGCCATCGCCCCGGAGAGGTTGATATCCGGTCCGTAGACGGTCAGGCCGTGCCGACGGGCATCGGCGATCAGCGACTGCGGCGAATAAAAACCCATCGGCTGCGCGTTCAGCAGTGCCGCGTAGAAAGCCGCCGGATAGAACCGTTTGAGGTAGGCGCTGGAATAGACCAGGTACGCGAAGCTGATCGCATGGCTCTCGGCGAAACCGAAATTGGCGAACGCCGCGAGCTTTTCGTAGATATCGTCGGCGACGGCGCCGGTAATTCCGTTCCCCGCCATTCCTTCGTAGAGCGATGCTTTGAGCTTTTCCATTTTCTGCACCGACCGCCGCGAATCCATGGCCCGGCGCAATTCATCCGCCTGCTGCGGGGAAAAACTGGCCGCGTCGATGGCCATGTGCATCATCTGTTCCTGGAACAGCGGAATTCCCTTGGTACGGCGCAGGCAATTTTCCAACAGCGGGTGCGGATACGTGATTTTCTCCGAACCGTTCCGGCGGCGGATGTACGGATGCACCGAACCACCCTGGATCGGACCGGGCCGGATCAACGCCACCTCGCAGGCCAGGTCATAGAAGACCTTCGGTTTGAGCCGGGGAAGGGTCGCCATCTGGGCCCGTGATTCGACCTGGAAAACCCCGACCGTGTCGGCCGCCCGCAGCATTTCGAACGTCGCCGGATCGTTGGTCGGCAGCTTGGCCAGATCGATCGTTTCCCCGTAATAGCGCGGAATCAGCTCCAACATGCCCTGCAACGCCGAGAGCATCCCCAATCCCAGCAGGTCGAACTTCACCAACTCTGTGTCGGCGCAGTCGTCCTTGTCCCATTGCAGCACGCTGCGGTTCGGCATCCGGGCCCACTCGACCGGGCAGACCTCGGTCACCGGCCGGTCGCAGATGACCATGCCGCCCGAATGCAGGCCGAGGTGCCGGGGAAATCCCTGCAGTTGGCTGGCCAATTCGAGTACGTCGGCGGGAATGTCGTGCTCGACGTTGTCCAGATGCGCGCCCCATCCCTCGATCTGTTTGGACCAGGCGTCCTGTTGCCCGGTCGAATAGCCGAGGGCTTTAGCCATGTCGCGGACCGCGGAGCGGGGTCGGTAGGTGATGATGTTGGCGACCTGCGCGGCATTGTCCCGGCCGTAGGTGTCGTAGACGTACTGGATGACCTCCTCGCGTCGTTCCGAGGCGATGTCGATATCGATATCGGGCGGCTCGGCCCGTTCGGGGGCGAGGAACCGTTCGAAGAGCAGTTCGTATGCGACCGGGTCCACGACGGTCACCCCGAGCGCGTAACACACCGCGGAATTGGCGGCCGATCCCCGGCCCTGGCAGAGAATTCCCTCCTTAGTACAGAAATCGACGATGTCTTTGATGATGAGGAAATAGCCGGGGAATTTGAGCTCTTCGATGGTCCGTAATTCGTGTTCGAGTTGCTGGTACGCCTTCGGGTTGCTTTCCGGCGTGCCATACCGGCCCAGGGCGCCCTGCATGGTGAGCCGGCGCAGATAACTGATGTCGGTCTCGCCCGCGGGCCACAGCACCGGCAGCTCGGGTTTGACCAGCGCGAGCTCGAACGCGCAGGCGGCCCCCAGCTCGGCCGCCCGGGTCACCGCGTCCGGATACCGGGCGAACCGGGCCGCCATCTCCGCGCCCGAACGCAGATAGGCCGAGCCTGCGGCCGGCAGCCAGCCGTCCATGTCGTCCAGACCCCGCCGGGCCCGGACCGAGGCCAGCGCCGCCGCCAACCGGCCCCGGGACGGGACGGCGTAGTGCACGTTGCCGGTAGCGACGGTGTCCAGCCGGGCCCATTCGGCCAGCTCGACCAGGGCGTCGACCCGGTCGGCGTCCTCGGGGCCGCCGTGATCGGTCAGCTCGACCACTACGTTTTCCCGGCCGAATATCCCGATCAGCTCATCCAGCGCCGTCCGGGCGGCGGCCATCCCGCCCCGGGCCAGAGCCGCGGGCACCGTGCCCTTGCGGCAACCGGTGAGCACCGCCCAGTGGCCGCCGGCCCGCTCGCCGAGCGCGGCCAGGTCGTAGATGGGTTTGCCTTTCTCGCCGCCGGCCCGTTGCCCGGCACTGATCGCGGCGCAGAGCCTCCGGTACCCCTCCGGTCCGCGGGCCAACGCCAGCAGGTGGTTGCCCTCGGGGTCGGCGATGCCGTTCTGCGGCATGGACAGGCCCAGCGACAGTTCCGCGCCGAAGACCGTCGGCAGGCCCAGATCCTTGGCTGCCTGGGCGAACCGGACGACGCCGTACATGCCGTCGTGGTCGGTGAGCGCTAGCGCCGACAGGCCCAGCTCGGCTGCGGTCTCGGCCAGATCTTCGGGGTAGCTGGCGCCGTCGAGAAAGCTGAAGTTGGAGTGCACGTGCAGCTCGGCGTACAGCGGCTGCGTTGGTACGTACCGGCGTGGGCTGGTCGGCGTGAACGGGATCCGGCGCCGGGTCCAGGCCGGGCTGTCGTTACCGTCGCCGGGCGATTGCGCTTCGGTCCGGGGTCGCCCGGACAGAATGCGCTCCAGCTCCGACCACGGTGTCGGGGGATTACGCCATCCCATCAGCTCTGGCCCATCAGCATCAGTCGTACACCGCCTCGACCCACCACCGGCCCTCGGCGACCGACATCAGCCGGGCGACGCCATCCGCGGTCACCACCTGGAAGCGGGCCCGGCGGCGGGCGGTGGCCGGGTCCCACCAGCGTTCGTCGACCGGCCACGGACCGGCCCAGGCGACCACTTCGCTGACGCCACCCCGCACCGTCAACCGGGCCGGCGGCGCACTGACCGCCTCCCGTCCGGTCACCGTCACCGGTACGCCGTCGCGGTCGCGCATCTCGGCCGGCGCGGCCGCGGTCAGGACCGTGGCCGGCGAGGGCGCCGGAATCCGGCCCGGCCAGGGCTGGTCGGCGTCGCGGTCGGGCTGGCGCGGCTCGCCCCAGGGGATCAGCTGCACCTGGTCATCGGCGCCCCGGCCACCCGCGGCGACCGGGGTGAGCACGGCGTCCGGACCGAGCAGGCTCTGCACCCGGACCAGCGCCCGGTCGGCCCGATCGTCGGCGTCGCCGGTGCCACCCCACAGGCCGAGCTGCTGACCGGCGTGGTCGATCACCTGGTCGGGCGCGAGGCGCAGCTGGGTGATCCCGGCGGTCGGGCCGGCCGTACTGAGCCAGCTGTCCAGCTGCCACCGCACCCGGTCGGCCACCGCTGCGGCGGAGAGCGCACCGTCGTGGCGCCAGCACCGGGTCAGCTCCTGACCGTCCTCGGTGCAGGCGACGATGGCCAGCCGAAGACATCCCAGCCCATGCGCGGTGAGCAGGTCGTGGAACCGGGCCGCCAGAGCACGGGCGGCGAAGGCGGCGGTGTCCACCCGGTCGACCGGCGGGTCGAAGACGGTGCTGACGGTCAGCTCGGGCGGCGGTTTGCGGGCGGCCAACGGGCGAGCGTCCAGTCCGCGGGCCAGCCGGTGGGCCAGCGCGCCTTCCGGTCCGAACCGATCGAGCACGTCGCGGGGACTCAGGGCGGCGAAGGAACCCAGCGTGGTCAACCCGAGCCGGTGCAGCAGAACGGTGAGCTCGGGACGGTCCAACGTGTCGACCGGACGTGGGGCGAGGAATTCGGCCGAGCCGCCCGGCGGCACCCGGGTCCCGGGCTCGGCGCTGCTCTGCGCGGCGATGGTGGCGGCGAAAACCCCGTCGGCGATGCCGATCCGGCAGGGGACCGGAATGGTACGGGCCAGGTGGTCGAGCACCGCGGTCTCGCCGCCGTAATAGCGGGCCGGTCCGCGCGCGGCCATCGCGATCAGCCCCGGTCGTACCACCTCGACGCCGACGCAACTGGCCTCGATCGTGCGGACCACCGGCTCGAAGAACCGGGCCTCGGCGTCGGGATCATGGGCGAGTACGACCAGATCGGGACAGCGGCTTTGCGCCTCCCGTCGCCGCAGCCCCCGGCGTACCCCATCGGTGCGGGCCGCCGCCGAACAGGCCAGCACGACACCGGCGGAGAGTACGGCCACCGGCGCGCCTTCGGCCGCGTCGCCGGCCAGCACCGCCGCGGTCACCGGCCAGTCGGCGCACCACACCACGATGGTCCGGACCGCCTCTTTAGTCATGAAGCCACCCCGGAATAGTCATGAAGCCACCCCGGAATCCGGTACCGCCACCAGGTTCGGGCCGGTCAGCTCGTCGGCCGGGGCCACCCCGCCGCCCTCGGCCGGCAGCCAGATCGTGGTCTGTCGACCCCGGGCCGCGGAACCACGTCCCTCGGCCCGCACCTGAAGCCGCCGGGCATGCAGTCGTCCCACCCCGTCGGCGATGCCTGTCCACTGTGGATCGGAGCCGGCCAGCCGGAGGTCGGCGCCCTCCCACGGCCCGAGCGGAACCAACGTCGTACCGCGCTCTCGGGCCCGGGCCATCAGGCGACGAGCCTCACCGCCGCTGACCCGGCCGGGCGGACGGACCGCCACCACGTCGACCCCGTCGAACAACGCCGCCACCGCCGCAGACCAGGAGGCGCCCGGTGCCGGAACGAGGGCCAGCCGCTCCGGCCGTATCCCCAACTCCACGGCGGCCCGGGCCCCGAGCGTCGGAACCCCCACCACCGCACACCAGGCCCCGGCCTGTGACGGACCGGCCAACAGCGCCAGCGCCAACGCCGTCGATCCGGTGACCATCACGGTCGAGCCGCGGCGCAGCATCCCACCGGGCAGCAGCGGCGCCAGCGCGGGCAACACGGACAGCGTCGGCCGATCCGGATGCCGGGTCCGATCGGCGAGAGGACCGCTCGGTTGCGCCGCCGCCGGCAGACCACGCAGCGATGGGCCGAGCTCAGCGAACTCGACCCGCTCGACCGCACCGGCGACTGACACCCACCCAGTGTCGAACGTACGTTCGACACTGTCAAACGTGGCGTGCGTCCGTCCCGAAAGTTCCGCAACGAAATTCGGGCGGCGGTGCCTGATCGGGGCGATGATGCCGGCGGACTTACGAGCTGTGGTCCGGCACCACCGTCCTGTCCGACGACGTCGCGGCCGCCATCCGGCTAATCCATCAGAGCGGGTTCTGTCAGAGGATGACTATCCGGACGGGGTCAGAGGCGAGCGCCGCGGCAGCACTCGACGGACCGCAATGCGCCAGCCGTCCGGAGTTCGCCGCAGCTCGTCGTCAATCCCAGCCGCGTTTCGCAGCGCCCCGGCTGACGCGACAATCAGGCGCGCACGGTCCGTGCGACCTGGGTGCCCCGGCTCGGCGGCAATGGCGCTATCCTTGCTGCGCTAGTGCGACGCGCCCGTGTAGGGGCGCCAGCGAGCTGATGGCCCAGTCCGACCTGTCTGGCGGCTCGCAATTCGCGCGGAAAGCGTTGAGGTCTTCCAATGCCACGCGTTCGTGGTGTTACGGGTCTGCGTGCCTATTGCCGGGTCGGTGTTGCGCGTTATCAGGCGGTGCTGGGTATCCCTGGCGCGGCGGGCTTTTTCGGTACGGCCGCGGGTGCCCGGCTGGGTGTTGCAATGAGTAGCGGCGCCGTGTTGTGGGCCGTCCGTGGCGCGACCGGATCGTTCGGTCCGGCCGGTATTTGTACGGCGGTCTTCGCGATTGCCGAGGCCAGCGCCGGACCGCAGATCGCCCGACTGGTCGATGAACGCGGTCAGCGCCGGGTTCTGCCATGGTCGGTCGGCGTGTTCGCGCTCGCGGTCGCCGCGTTGGTTGTCGGGGCGCAGGCCCGGCTCGCGCTGCCGATTCTCGCCGTCGCGGCGGCTGTCGCGGGCGGGACCATTCCGCAGGTGGGGGCGTATTCGGCGGCACGGTGGCGGCATGCCGTACGCAGCCCGGATCAGGTGGCGACCGCGATGTCGCTGGAGGCCGCGGTCAACGACCTGTGTTTCCTGTGCGGCCCGATCCTGGTCAGCACGCTCAGCGCTATCTGGTATCCGGCCGCCGGATTGACGCTGGCCGGTGTGTTGGTCGCGGTCGGAATGCTGGTTCTGCTGGCACAACACCGATCCGAGCCGCCGGCACAGGGCCGCAGCGATCGCCGGCTGGTCGATCGCCGGCTGCTTACCCCGGCGGTGATCAGCCTGTTCGCGGTCAACCTGTCGATGGGGTTCTTTTTCGGCGCGATACCGGTGACGATCACCGCGTTCGCATTCGCCCATCACGCGGCCGCAGCAACCGGGCTGATCACCCTGCCAAGCAGCCTGACCAGCCTGGCCGCGGGCCTGGTGTACGGCGCCCACGCCCGGCGATTCGAGCCGGCCGCGGCGATTCTCGTCGTCTCCGGCGTTCTCGTAATGGGTACCGCGGCATTGGCGCTGGTGCCGAACATCGCGCTCATGGTCGTCTGTTATTCATTCGTCGGTGGGGCGGTGGCGCCGATTCTGGTGCCGGCGGGGGTGTTGCTGCAACGGCTGACCCATCCAGGCGTTTATACGCAGGCGATGACGTGGATGAATTCGGCGAGCGCGGCGGGTATCGCGGTCGCGGCGCCGATCGCCGGATTCGCCGTCCAGGCAGGGGATTGGCGGTACGGCTGCCTGGTCACCGCGGGGTTCTCGGCAACATTGCCCATCGTGGTCGCGATTAGCCGACGCTCATTGACCGACAATGCCCCGGCGAATCCGACCGGCCCGCCGGACGACATCGTGCGTAGCGCATCAGCCGAAGACGAGCAC
The DNA here is from genome assembly GCA_040414495.1 of Mycobacteriales bacterium. GTDB lineage: Bacteria > Actinomycetota > Actinomycetes > Mycobacteriales > QHCD01 > DATAVB01. Next base: position 9,701 of record JBEDUI010000050.1, on the reverse strand, counting down.
GCAGGCTCCCTCTAGCCCCTCAGGTCATGAGAATCGGGCCGCGCGTCGGGGACTGATGAACAGCGGGCGTCCGAGCAGCGCCATAGAGTCTGTCGCATGATTGGTCGGCTCCACGGCATTGTGATCGATTGCCCAGATCCTGACTCGCTCGCGACCTTCTATCAGGACCTGCTCGGCATGATTCGCGTCCAAGAGTCGCCCGACAACATCGTGATCGGCGACTCCGCGGATCGACCGGGTCTCTCGTTCGCCAGGGTCGCCGAATACGCGCCGCCGACCTGGCCGACCGGTGAGCGGCCACAATTCCTGCACCTTGACGCGAGGGTCGCCGATCTTGCCGAGGCGACGCGCCGTGCCGAGGAACTCGGAGCGAGACGTCTTCCTGGTGGTGGAGAAAACTTCACCGTGTTCGCCGACCCGATCGGCCACCCGTTCTGCTTGGTGGAGTTCTAGTCGCCTATGGGCTATCGGCACCTTGGATTTGGGCGCGAATCGTGGCGGTATATTCGCGGCCGACTTCGGTAAATCCAAGCCGCCCGTACCACCGGGCGAGATGGTCTGAGGTGCTGAGGCTCGCTGTCGTGCAGCCTGCCTTGGTGGCATGGTCGAGGGCTGCGAGAACGGCTGCTGTTGCCGCGCCGCGGCCGCGGTCACTCGCTGCGGTTGCTACGGACCAGATGTTCGCTGTTGTACGGGAGCGGACGATGGTCGCCGATGAGATGAGACGATCGCGATCGTAGACGCCGATGATCTGGGTCGCTCCTATGCCTTGGAAGAAGGCAGTTAGGCCGCCGACGTCTCCGTAGACGCCGCTGACCATGGCGAGTAATTCGGCCTGTTGATCCTGAGTGGAGACGGTCGACGTCGCGAAGGGTTGTGGGGAGATCGGATCGCGGTGGGTCAGGTCGCACATCATGAACGGAGCGATGCTTGCGTTCTCGACCGCACGGCGGGTTAGCGCGCTGGCAAATTCCGGCGTGTCGATGCCGCGGATGACGACATCGCACGCAGCGCCACGGAGGGGAGAGGACAGCGCCGTGTCGAGGGTTTGTACGACCTCATCGGCCGCGGTAGTGAGGAAGATCTGATGTGCCAGCACACCGGATTGGCCCGTCCACCAGAAACAGTCGGCGTCGCCGATCCGTTCCCAGGCGAACACGTTCAGCGCGGATGGTAATCGTGCCAGCTGGCGCCATCCGTCGACCGCGGCATCCCACGCAATGTGGATGCTTGACCGTCCGGCAACCGCGTCGGCGCTTTCGGGGCGCGGTGCGGCAGTCACCGTGATTCATCCGATGTGGCGGTCTGAAGCTCGATGGTGAATCCGGAAGGCGACTGGACAAATGCCGAGTAGGTGCGCGGCCCGGTTACCGTCGGCTCCTGGGCGATCGTTGCACCCGCCCGGTTTGCCGCGTCTGCGGCGGTGGCTACGTCATCGACAGCGATCTCAAGGAGCACACCGCCGTTTCTGGGGACGTCGACTCCGGCGCCGCGCATGATCGAGAGTTTGATCGAGGGACCGGCGACTTCCACGTAACCGTCCTCGCCATCCACTTCGAGGCCGATTGCCCTGAACAATTCTGCTGCCAGATCGACCTCCTCGTTGGTCTGCATGATCAGGGAAAGGCCGGCAACGGCGGCATTGGGCACCTGAGGTTCCTTCCATGCGGTCGGTCGAGGGATCTCTACCGAGAACCTAGAACCTCTCGTAACGTTAGGTTCAAGAGTGAAATGCGAATTGGGAAGGAAGCGGACGTGACAGTCGACGATGTCGCGCCCCAGACCTGGCGCGTAGGCGATCTTGCCGCGCTTACCGGGCTCTCGATTCGTACGTTCCATCACTACGACCAGATCGGCCTCCTGCAGCCCTCGACCCGTACTGCCGGTGGCCACCGGCAGTACTCACCCGAGGACGTGGCAAAACTTGCTCTGATCGTGGTTCTGCGTAGGGCCGGACTGCCGCTGTCCGAAATCCGGACGGCCCTCGACAACCGAACCGAGGACTTCGATCTGGCGGGTCTGATAGAGCAGCAAACCCAAGCGCTCGAGGCCACGTTGATAGATACGCTCGCGTTCGGCCGCCGGCTGGCAGAAGAGCCGTTCGAATCGCTGATCCGTGACCCGAGCCGGCTGCGTCAGCTCGTGAGCTGGGTTCCTCAGCACAGCATCACCGCGCAGCCGGTCGTCTTCCTGGTCTATGCCGACGTCGAGCGCGCTCACCGCCGCCTGGTGGAAATGTTCGACTTCCACCCCGGGCCCATCAGCAGGGAACTGGACGGAACCTGCGGCTACGCCGAGGTTTCCGGCCCGATGGGAAACATCCGACTTCACGGACCCCGGCCAGGATTGAGCCCGCCAAATCCGGATTCCGAACCGTCATCGATGACGGTCGTCGAGGTCGCTGATATAGCCGCTCATCTGAGGCGGTCCAACCGAGCTGGCGCACAGATCGTTCGGCCCATCACGACCCTTTTCGGCATGCACGAATACACCGCGTACGACCACGAGCATCACCTCTGGTGCTTTCAAGAGTCTGCGGTAGACCCGGACTGAACGATGCCCGGTCAGGGAGCCTTGCAGCGTGTTGACGGGCACTGTCGGCCGCGTCGGCTGTGCCCGGAGCCGAGATCCCTGATCGGAAGCCAGAGCGACAAATGTCGCTGAATATTTGCCGCCAATTGGCTTTGAAAGTCACACGTTTCCGGAACCGATGCCGCACGGCCTAGGCCGATTCGCGGCGTCGAGATCGCTTTCGGAAATGGAATCCATCGGCGCTCGTCGACCGCATCGGCCCGGAGAACTGTGCAACGACGTTGCCTTCCGCAGCGATAAATTCGAGCAGAACAGATATTGGCTACGAGCTGCATTCAGTTCCTTTTACCGAACGCCGCTGCAGAAAGGCCCGGCGGCCTGGATCGGTGTTTCCGGGGCAGCAGCTCGTGGTCAACCATCACGGGCCTGGGGACACCGGGGCCGGCGCGGTGGCAAGATGGCCATATGTCTGGCGAAAGTCCAGTGGTGACGCTCTCCGATGACCTGATCACCCTGCGGCCTTGGTCGAGAGATGACGTCCCGTTCATGGCCGAAGCAAGCGCCGACCCGGCGATCCGGCGGTATAACGGCAGCCACGACCGGCTAGGAAACCCAGCTCCACCACTCTCGATCACGGACGCTGAGGCCGTCATCGACGAATTCGCGGTGAACTGGCGTGAGTTTGCTGCGACGGGGACACCCGCTGGTGTTGCGTTCGCAATCATGGACACGAAATCCGGTGAACTGGTCGGCTGCTGTGGCGTCGACGACTGGACCGATGAGGACGTCGCGCAATTCGGTTACTGGATCGGACCACATGCCAGAGGGCGCGGTTTTGCGACTCGAGCGGCGATCCTGCTCACGCGCTGGCTGTTCGATCTGGGAGCAGCTCGCGTCTTCCTGACGATCGTCGCGGGGAATGAGGGTTCAGCCGCAGTAGCTCGCCGAGCCGGATTTGTGTACGAGGGGACGATGCGCGCGGCCAGCGTTTGGCAGGGCAAGCGCTACGACGTGATGTGGTTCGCTGCGTTGCCGCTTGAATGGCCAATGCGCCGGCCGGATGAAGAAACACAACGGGTGGCCCGCGAGCGATAGGGGGCACTCGAAAATCAGGCGCGGAAGGTCAACGCGGTGGTGTGAGATCGGGGCATGGCGACTGTGTTGGGCACACCGGGCCCCGGCCAGCTGGGTCAGGCGGTCGACGTACTGCGGGAGTGGCAGTACGACGGGGCGCCGATGCAACTGCATCCGGGCGACCTTGGCTGGTTTTGGCGGTTCGGTGCGGAAGCCACGGCCGCGGCGGCCCGGATCTGGAGCCGGGACGGACGGATTCTCGCGGTCGGGCTGCTGGACAGTCCCGACGTATTGCGGCTGACGATCGCGCCGGACGCTTATCGGGACCAGGAACTGGCCCACCAACTGGCTCAGGACGTGAGCGAACCGGAGCGCGGCGTACTGCCGACAGGCAAGGTGAACATCGAGGCGCCCCGGGGCGCGCTGCTGCACGACGTACTGGCCGAGGACGGCTGGGGTGTTGACGAGCCGTGGACGCCGCTGCGCCGCGACCTCGCCGAACCGGTGAAGGACCCGGGCGTGCGGATCGAGGTGGTCGGGCCGGAGCAGGCGGACGTACGGGCCGCCGTACAGCGGGCATCGTTCGACAAATCGACGTTCACGGTCGAGCGCTGGCACGCGATGGCGGCCGGACTGCTTTACGCCGAGGCCCGGTGCCTGCTCGCATACGACGGGCAGGGCAACGCGGTGGGCGCGGTGACGGTGTGGTCGGCCGGTCCGGGCCGACCCGGATTGCTCGAGCCGATGGGCGTGCACCGGGAACATCGCGGTCATGGCTACGGCACGGCGATCACGCTCGCCGCGGCGGCCGCGCTGCGGGAGCTGGGTTCCTCCAGCGCGATCGTCTGCACACCGAGCTCCAATGTCGGTGCCGTCGCCACCTACAAGTCAGCCGGTTTCCAGCAGCTGCCTGAGGTCCGGGACCGCCGCCGCGACGCCTAGCCGTTTGTCGTCCAGGGACGGAGTTTCTCGGGGTTACGCATCACCCAGATGTGCTTGACCCGGTCACCATCGACCTCGAACGCGAAGACCGACACGACGACGCCGTCCTGCTGCGCCACCAGCCCGGGCTGGCCGTTGACCGTCCGCTCGAGCAGGGTCATGTCGCTCAATGACCGGTTGGCGATCATGATCCAGGCGCGGGCGATCTGCTCGCGGCCTTCGATCGGATCCCGGAACGCTAGGGCGCGGCCGCCGCTGTCGGCGGTCGCGGTGGCATCGGGGTCGAGCAGACCGATCAGGGCGTTGATGTCCTTGGCCTCCCAGGCCCGCTTGAAATTACGGACGATCTCAGCGCGCTGGGCGGTCGGAGTCGCGGGAGCCTGCGCGGCCCGGAGGCGACGGCGGGCCGCGGAGGCCAGCTGGCGACAGGCTGCCGGGGTACGGCCCACGATCTGCGCCACTTCGGTGAACGGGTACCGGAAGACGTCGTGCAGGATGAACGCGACCCGTTCGGCCGGGGTCATTGAGTCGAGCACCACGAGGAACGCCATGTTGACCGACTCGTCCAGGGTGACGCGGTCAGCTGGGTCGACCGTGCTGTCGGTCCCGTCCGGTAGCGGCTCCGGAATCCATTCGCCGACGTACTGTTCCCGCCGCGCCCGGGCCGAACCGAGCAGGTTGAGGCAGATACGACTGGCGACGGTCGTCAGCCACGCACCCGGAGTCTCGATCGCCTCCTGCTGCGCCGGCGACATGGCGTACCAGCGGGCGTAGGTCTCCTGCACGACATCCTCAGCCTCGGCCAGCGAACCGAGCATCCGGTAGGCAAGATTGATCAGCCGACGTCGTTCGCTCATGACGGCGTCCAAGCCTGGATCGTCGCCTGCCTCGAATCGGGTGCTCATCGTCTCGCCCGCCTCCCTTGGTCGCGATGCCCTCAGCAATACGACACATCAGCCGGCCGAAGTGTGAGCCGACGCGCTGACCTCACACTCCGCGCGGCTGCCTTGTCGAACGGCTGAACCGACGAAACAGGAGGCTCCACATGACCACCCAGACCTCGATCACATCGTTCACCGAACCGGCGACCGCGCCGCGCTTGGAGCGGGCGGCCGCCGCGCTGCGGGCGAACACATTCTCGGTCGAGATCCTCGACGACGCCGCGGCCGCCCGTAGCCGTATCAAGGATCTGATCCCCGAGGGCGCGAGCGTATTCACCGGTGCCAGCGAGACCCTCCGCCTATCCGGCATCGAGGAGGACATCAACGCCAGCGGGCGGTACGACGCGATCAGGACCCGGGGCCAGAGCATGGATCGCGCCACCCAACTAGCCGAGATCTGGCGGCTGATGTCCAGTCCGGACGTCATCGTGGGCAGCGTCCACGCGGTCACCGAAACCGGCTCGCTCGTGATCGCCTCGGCCTCCGGAAGCCAGCTCCCCGGGTACGCCGGCGGCTCGCTCCGGGCGATCTGGGTCGTCGGGGCGCAGAAGGTGGTACCCGACCTGAGCACCGCGCTGCGCCGCGTCGAGGAGCACTGCCTCCCGCTGGAAACCGACCGGGCCATGCAGATGTACGGAGGTCCCAGCGCCGTGAACCGGCTGCTCGTCCTCAATGCGGAACTCGAACCCGGCCGCGGCACCGTTCTGCTACTCCGGGAAGCCATCGGATTCTGAATATAGGGGCCCATTGTCGTAGCGACGGGGCATCCTGCCGTCATGGGTGACGACGCGCGGCTCACCGCGAAGCAGTTTCAGCAGGCGAATGGGGTCCAGGACTGGCGCGCGCTCGCCGCCGGGGCCAGTGCCTGGTTCAGCGCGCCATCGCATGCGGCCGGCGCGGCTCTGGTCCGGCGCGTCGCCGAGCTGGCCGAGAGCGCCGGTTCCCGGCCGGATCTTGACCTGCGGGCCGGCGGGGTACACGTACGGATCGGCGCGCCCGATTCTCCCGGGTTCACCGGCGCCGATCTTGCGGTCGCCCAGGCGATCTCGGCGGCGGCCGACGATCTCGGCATGACCGCGGACCCGTTGGCGCTGCAGGCCGTGCAGCTGACGATCGACGCGCTCGAGACCTCGGCCGTGCTGCCGTTCTGGCGGGCCGCGCTGCATTACGAGCAGTTGGGTGAGGAGGATCTGGTCGACCCGATGCGGCGGGATCCGGGCATCTGGTTCCAGCAGCAGGACCGAACCCGGCCGCTACGCAACCGGATCCATGTCGACGTCAGCCGGCCGAGCGCGCTGCCGCTCGAAGGGCTGGAGTCGCTCGGTGGTCGGTCGCGCTACGTCGGCGACTACTACGCCACGCTGGCCGACGCGGACGGCAACGAAATCGACCTCATCCCGGCCGACCGATTGGACGATGAACCGGCGACCGCTGATTGGCGCGTGCTGTTCGGCGCGATGGCGTTTTATCCGGTTACTTCCGTGGTGCGGGCGGCCGAGTTGGCGACCGCCGTGGCCGGTCTCGCCGATGACGCGGGCCTGTCGCTCCTGGTGGACCTGCGCCCGGAGGGCGTCACCATCGATTCGGGCAAGGACCAGTGGGAGGACGGACGGTTCGTCGACCTGGCTCGCCGGGTCCAGGCGGCGGCCCGCAGCCTGAACCTGACCGCGGACTTCTCGCCATTGCGGTTCGTGCAGGTCGTGATCGACGCGGTCGATATCCCGGTCGTACGGGGCTTTTGGCGGGCGGTTCTTGGATACGACTACGATCCGCGGCCCGGGGTCACGGACATTTTCGATCCGCGCCGGCTGGGTCCGCCGGTCGTCTTCCAGCAGATGCCCGCCGCGGAGGAGGACCGCCGCCGGCAGCGAAACCGCATCCACATCGACGTTTTCGTACCGGAGGACCGGGCCCGCGCGTACCTCGACGCGGCCCTCGGCGCCGGGGGAACGATCGTCTACGACGAGGCGGCCCCGTATTGGTGGACGCTCGCCGACCCGGAGGGCAACGAGGTGGATATCGCGGTCTCGGTCGGGCGCGAAGAGCACTGGCCTGACGGTTAGGCATGTCTCTTGAATCCTGGCCGCGCAGCAGGCCAAGGATTTAAGAGACATGCCCTAGTTGCCGGGCCAGCCGCTGCGCGGTTGTGGTGCCGGGGCCGACCACACGGCGCCGGCCCATTCGGTGTGCTCGGTCAGCCCGGACGCGCCCGGCCACTGTGCCCCGACCAGGTAGAGCGTGGTGCCGTCCGGCCCGCCGAGCATGCAGGCGAATACGCCCCGGTCGGCCTCGATTCGGTCCAGAGTCTGGCTGCCGTCGGCAACCCGTACGCATTGGCGATGCGACACGTCGGCGTACCAGACCGCTCCGGTCGCGTCGATCGTGATGCCGTCGGGCGGGTCATCGCCGAGGTCGGCGAAGACGCGGCGATTTGTCAGCGTGCCATCGCCGGCGATGTCGAACGCGGTCAACCGCTGACGGTACGACTCGGCCACGATCAGGGTGCCGTTGTCGGCGGTGACGGCCATGCCGTTGGGAAAGTCGAGGTCGTCCGCGACCAGACGCGGCTCGCCGGCCGCCGGCACCAGGTAGACCCGGCCGGTGGCCGGACCACCCTCGGGTGTGCTCGCCCCGAATTCGGCGTCGTTGCTGTTGATGTAGGCGTTGCCGCGCCCGTCGATGACGATGTCGTTCGCGCCAATTTGCGACAGCGGGGTCAGGTCCGCGTACGGCGCCAACGACCCGTCCGATTCGACGCGCAAGAGCGAGCGGGTTGCCGAGGACACGACCAACATTCCGCCATCGGGCAGGAAATCGAAGCACAGCGGCAGTGATTCGTGGCGTACCACGACCTTGGTCTGCCCATCGCTACCCAGCACGCGGATTTCTCCCGCGGTCCAATCCGCGAACCACAATTGCCCGTCATGCCACCGCGGTGACTCGACCAACCCGAAACCAGACGCCAGTGTCTGCATGCTTGTCATCGTGCCAGGTGCAGCGCCCACTGAGGCCTATCGGGAAAAGTTAAGCGACCGCTTGACTAATGCCCTGCGGCGGCTATGGTTAAGCACATGCTTGACCATCAGAAATCGTCGGATCGGCTCTTCCACGCGCTGGCCGAGCCCAACCGGCGGGCGATGATCGAGCGGCTGAGTCGGGGGCCGGCGTCGGTGAAGGAGCTGGCCGAGCCGCTGCCCATGTCGTTGGCGGCGGCGCTGCAGCACCTGCAGGTATTGGAAAACAGCGGCGTCATCCGGACCGAGAAGGTCGGCCGGGTGCGGACCTGTCGCCTGGAACCGGCCGCGTTGCGGCAGGCCGAGGCATGGCTGCACCAGCAGCGCACCGCCTGGGAGAAACGGCTCGACCGGCTCGGCGACGTACTGGACGACGACAACGACTGAGGAGTCCGCTATGAGCGACATGTCCGTGCTGCACACGACGTTCACGCTGGAACGTACGTATTCGAAGAATCCCGATCGGGTATTCGCGGCCTGGGCCGATCCGACGACGAAGGCCCGCTGGTTCGCCGGGCCCGGTACGGAGCACGATCTCGATTTCCGGCCCGGCGGGCGGGAAACCGTCCATCGCCCCGGTCATGCCGACGAGCCGACACTGCGGTTCGAATCCGTATATCAGGACATCGTGAAAGGACAGCGAATTGTCTACGCCGGGACGCTATTTACCAACGATCGTCCGGCGACGGTATCGCTGACCACAGTGGAATTCCGTTCGGCATCGGATGGCACCCAATTGATATTGACCGAGCAGGGAACCTACCTCGATGGTCTGGAACCGCCGGCCTGGCGGGAACAGGGGACCGGTGAATGGCTGGACAAATTGACCGCGGAATTGAACGGCTGAATCGAGGAGCGAGCAAATGTCGTTGACCAAGGTTCTCGCGACCGTTCCGGTCGCGGATTTTGAGACGTCAATTTCCTGGTACGCAAGGCTTCTGGGTCGACCGGCGGACGCGCAACCGATGGCTGGTCTGGCCGATTGGCACCTTACTGAGACGGCCTGGGTTCAGGTATATCAGAACCCAGGCAGCGCCGGAAATACGGCGCTGAATTTCGCTGTGGACGATCTGGAAAAGCACACCGCCGAATTGGCCGGGCGCGGTATCGCGCTCGGTCCAGTCATGACTACCAATAAGAATGCGAAATTGGCGCCGGTCGCCGATCCGTCCGGCAATGCAATTACGTTTGTCGAAAA
>JBEDUI010000049.1:0-3658 GCA_040414495.1 Mycobacteriales bacterium | reverse complement strand
AAATACGTCGAACGACTCGACGCGCTCTGCCACAGAGTCGCCGAATATCTGGTGCGCTCGCTGGATCTGGACGCGTCACCGTGAACGCCGTGCTCCGCGCGATCCGTACCCGCCGTGTCGTGCGGGCCTTGACCGACGCTCCGGTCGAGCCCGAGCAGATCCGAACTGTACTCGACAGCGCTCGCTACGCTCCTCATGCCGGAAACCGGCGCATTCACCGGTATGTCGTACTCACCCGGTCTTCGCTCCTGCACGCGGTGCGGATGGTCGCGCCGGGGATGCTGCAACGCCCAATGGCCGCGATCGTCGTATGCGTCGATTGGGCCAAGGTGCGGGAGTACGGCTTTTCGCCGGACAATCCCGGGCCTTATATCGACGTGGGCACGGCGGCGGCGACCATGCTGCTCGCGGCCCACAGCATCGGGCTTGGCGCTGGACCAGTCACGTCCTTTAGCCGTACGGCCGTAGCCACAATCCTGAACCTACCCGCCGGAATACGTCCCGAGCTGATCATTTGCCTTGGTCAGGCGGCTCCTCAGCAGCCATCTGGGATGCGGCGCCAGGGCGGACCCAGCTGGGACGATCTCATCCAGTGGGAGCGTGGCTAATACGTAATCAGCACAGGTCGTAGGCAATTGTTGCGCAGTTGCGGGCGACTTCGGGCCGAGGTGAACTGGCCCATTTAGTCATGGCGCCCACAAATGTCCAGGCACGAGCCTTTTCCGCGTCCAACGCTTCTGCGTCTATCAGAATGTCAAGAATACGTCGTGTGCTGCTTTCCCCGAGGCGACCCCAGATCAATGTGGCGAGGCCGTGTTCACGGTCGCCCGCGATGACCCTCGGGTCGATAACCAGCCAGGGTTCACGCCGTCCGGCCAGCACATTGTGGTAGTGCTGGTCTTCGTTGACGAGATATTTATTGGAGCCCGGACCGAGTTCGCGACAGATGCCGATTGCCTGATCGGTAAGGATTTGGGGTAATCCGTGAGCGTTCTGGAGTTCCGCTATCCAGCGTTTTGCTTGCGCCTCCAGCGTTCCGATGCCAGGCGGAGCCGGCCGCGACAGTCGGGCCCGCAGACGTCCCGCGACATTGGCGGCATCCTCGATTGGCAAGGCGTCGAGATTGCGCGTGTGATCAAGGCGCTCGAGCAGCATCACGCCGTCAGCACTGTCCTGATTGAACAGACGTACAGCGCCATCCCCATCCCAAAGAGTTAGGGCAAGTACCTCATCCGCCTCTGTTGCGGGAGCGAATCGCAGCATCGCTGTCGTGTCATCGGACGTTCGTACAGGTTGAACGTACGCATTGTTGCCTCTGATGGCCTCGCCCTCCGGTCGCAGGGCCCATTGCTCGAGATACTTTTGCAATAGCGCGCTCGTGACTCGACGATCGTACGCGGACCGGGCGATCCCGGGCTCAGCACGCGGCGGAGACCACACGTTTGGCTCGCTGTTTGGCATTCACCAGTTTTAGCGTGCCGCAGCGCCGGCCACCTCGCAGACCTTGTTGATCATGAAGTTCCCTGCACGACACGCCGGCGACACGCCGAGAAAAATGTCGGCAACTCCATGATCAACAAATTGCGCGGGATCGCCGTCGCCGCGTAAGTTTGCCTTCCGGCGATACTGTCTTGGCAGCTGTCACAACGTATGTCAAAATACGCGAGGCTCCCCTTCAGGGTGCCCCTCCGGATAGGAAGGGGCCACGGGAGATGGCACACAAGCTCGAGTTTCGACTTTCGGAAAATCCGTGGGCGCCGACGGCGGTCATCGAAGAGGTGAACGCCCGTACGGGTAGCGGCCTGGTCCTAACTGGGCTGGCGGATCAGGTCGGCGGTACCAGCAGCGCCGCATTCGTCGCCTGGGCGGACGGGCGCGAATCCGCAATAACGCGTACGCCAACGCCATTGGCGGTGATGCGCCAGACGGCGGGCGTACTGAACGAATTACGCCGGCGAGGTTTACCCGTTCCAGCGCACCAGCTCGTGCTGGAACTCTCCGATGGTTACGTCGCGGTCGTACAGGAGCGGCTGCCGGGCCATCACGTGGATGCGCTCGATTCGATTACGGCGGCTGCGTTCGTCGCGATGAACGAACGGTTCGCCGGATTGCTGCGCGACCATCCGCGGGTTTCCCGGCCGAGAGCCTTTCCGGATGTCACCCTGGGCTACGGCGCATTCGAGCACACCATCGGTCATCTCGGTGAGCGCGGCCGTCGGCTGCTGAATCGGCTGCTCGAAGTGGACGGTGGGCGCCCATTTCGCATGCGAGGCGATGACTTGGTGCATATCGATTATTCGCCCGGCAATATACTATTCGACGACGCCGGCCAGGTTAGTGGCGTAGTCGACTGGAATTCTGGCGTGGTCCGTGGCGACCGACGGTACGCGTTACTGGGGCTGCGCTGGGGCAGTGTCGGCCGTAAAACGGTGGGAGCGACCGAGCTGGAACAGATCGAGGCGGAGTTGGCCAATCTCGACCCGGCGACCAGACGCAGCTACGAAGCGCATTGGGTGGTCGACCAGGTACACGAATCGATCGTAAAAGGATTCTCTCCTGAACGGATTGAGGCCGACGTGGTACGAGCCGAGCAAGCGCTGGGCTGAGAAGTCAAACGGTCGCGACTAACGCCCCGTCAGAACGCCGCGACTTTATTGGCGCGCCGACCGGCAGTTTGCATCGATAAGCTTCCGTGCTGATATGGACATTCCCGAGATCGTGGCGGACGCAATTGGGACGCGGCCGACTCTGTGTTTGCCGTTGACCGGCGGCCAGGAGTCGACCGCTACCCGCTGTCGATTTGCGGATCGGGACGACCTGGTGGTGATCGTCAGCCCGCAATGGCGCACCAGGGAAGAGCTTGACTGGGTGCATGCGGTTAGTCGTCACGCGGCGCGTTCGGTCAACGAGGCAGTCGCGCCGATGTCGTTCGGCGGACAGACGACCTTCGATGCCGGTAGCGGTCGTCATGCTGCGTTCTTTCCCTACGTCGATGGAACGCCGTTGGATGCGGCCGTGCCAGCGCAGCAACAAGATGCGGCGCGAGTGCTGGCGCGGCTGCACGGGTCCCTTCTCGACTGGGCCGGTGGGCCGCGCCCTCCGCACGGGTCGGATATTCCCTTACACAAGATGATCGGTGCCGACGGCGAAGCGGCACTGACGGCCGCCTGCGATCCTGTCGAGATATACGACCAGGAACTCGATGAGTGGTGGGAAGGGACGGGAGCACGTGATTACGTGTGCTGCCCCACCAAGGGTGATTTTTGGGCCGCGAACATCCTGACCGCGCACGACCGCATTCTCGGTGTCATTGACTGGCACGATGCCGAGATCCTTCCGTGTGTCAGCGAACTGGCTTGGGCAGCGTCCACTTGCACCGGCAGCGGGGCGGAAGTCGGGCGCGAGTTCTTCGCCTTCATCGACGCGTACCGCGAGTACGGCGGTCCGGTAACTGATCGGGACCTTGAAGATGTCGTAATGTTCTTGCGCCTGCGGCGTCGCGACTTGATCCGTAGAACGTTGGCCCTCGGGGTCCCGATCGGCCATCCCTACGTACAGAACCAGGTCCGCATTTTCCGCGAGACTGCGGCCGGCAACAGCATTCACTGACCGTTAATGTCCAGCAGTGGCAAACGAATCTCTACCCGTCGGGAGGGCG
>JBEDUI010000048.1:0-8049 GCA_040414495.1 Mycobacteriales bacterium | reverse complement strand
CGAGCAAAATCCGGATTCGCCCATCGCTCGACTCGCCGGCTGCGGCAACATCGCCCTCGTTCTCCACCGAAGAAGAAGCGCTGCCGGCTTCGGCAGCGGCGGGCACGCTGCTGTTGATCTCGGCGGCCGCAGAAGCGCTGCCGGCTTCGACAGGGGTAGGCGCGCTGCGGTTGGTCTCGGCGGCCGCAGAAGCGCTGCCGGCTTCGGCAGCGGCGGGGTTGGTCTCGGCGGACGCATTTCGTTCAGCATTCATTGGGCACCTCTGCGATGACCTGCGTGCCGACTCCGGGTGTCGTATCGATCCGCAACGTTCCGTCCAACGCCTCGATCCGGTCCCGCATCGAGGTCAGCCCCAGCCGGCGCGAGGCACGGCTCGTCGACTCCAGGTCGAAACCCCGCCCATCGTCGCTCACGGCCGCCGTCACCCGACCGTCCTCGGCGCTCAAAGATACGGCGATCGCGCCGGCGCCGGCGTGCTGCAGCGCATTGGCCAGGGCCTCGTTCACCACGTACAACAGTTCCCGTTGCCCGGCGGCCGGCAGCTTGATCTCGCCCTCCAGCTGCAATGTGACCGGCACATCGTGCACTCGCTGCACGAGTTCGATCCGGTGCCGCAGCGCGCTTTCCAGCCCGTCCCGCCCGAGGTCGACCGGCCGTAGCGTCTCGACCAGCGACCGCATTTCCTCCTGTGCGGCCAGGCCCAGCTCGCGCACCCGGTCCAGCTGCGCCAACACCTTCGGCTCGCCCGATGCCACCGTCACCGCAGCCTCCGTCGCCAACGTCAATCCGAACAGCGTCTGGGTCACCGAGTCGTGCAGGTCGCGAGCCAACCGGGTACGTTCCTCGGCCACGGCCAGCTCGCGGGTCCGTTCCAGCCGCTGCGCGTTGGCGATCGCGAGCGCGGCGTGCGCGGCCAACGTTTCCACGATCCGCTGATCCTCGGCGGTGAACTCCGGCCCACCGGCCACGCCGGCCAGGTACAGCTCGGCCAGGATGTCGCCGCCGGCCACGATCGGTACGCCGAGAAACGCCTGCATATTGGGATGCGCCGCCGGCCAACCAACGAATCGAGGGTCGTCGGTGATATCCCGCAGCCGCACCGAGCCGCTGTCCTGCAGCAACACGCCGAGCAAACCGTGCTGTCGCGGCAGATCGCCGATCGCCTTCCACGTCGCGGCATCCACGCCACTCGTCAGAAACGTCGCGAACCCGTCGGCGCCATCGGGCACCCCGACGGCGGCAAACGGCGCGCCGACCAGCTCACGGGCGGCGTTCAGAACCAGCCGCAGCACCCGCTCCGTGCGCCGCTCGGCCGCCGCAGCCAGCGCCACGTCGAGCATTCTGCGCAGGACGGCGGCATCGTCATTCGACACCAGCCCATCTTGTCACCCCGCCCGGCCGACTTCGCCCGGCGCACGTCTTGCCACCCCACCAGCCAACCCCGCCCCGCGCACGTCTTGCCACCCCACCCGGCCGGACGCATTTCTGGTCACCCACCGAGCCGACACGGCTCGGCACATTTTGCGCGTCGCTAGACGAACTCGGCCATCTCGACCGGTTGGCCGGTTTCCAGCGAACGGAGCACAGCGTGAATCATCGCCACGTTCACTACGCCGTCGGCGATCGTGCATTCCGGGCGGACACCATCTAGCACGCAATCGACGAAATACCGCATCGGCGCGTACATGAAGTGATCCAGCCGCCCGTACCGGTCCTTTTTCCCCAACGGGACCCACGGATAGCTGTACCGATCGGTGGTGAACGAGATCCCGGCGAAGTCCTGGTCGTACTCGATTTTCCCGGTCGAGCCGTACAACGTCATGTGGCAGTCGGTCACGCTCGGATTTGCGTTGGGCACGATCCAGGACGTTTCGAACGTCACCCGGCAGGTATCGAATTCCACCAGCGCCTGAATGCAGTCCCAGGTATCCACGCCTTTGGCGGCCAGCACACCCCGGTGACCGCTGGCGAAGACCCGGCGCGGCTCCTGACCGATCACCCAGCGCATCAGATCCATCGTGTGCGGGAAAAGGAACCACTGCGGACCGGAACGACCGGCCCAACTCAGCCAGTTCTCCGCGACCTCGATCGCATCCGAGAGTCGGATGTAACCCATCACTGGATCGCCGATTCCCCCGGATTCCAGCGAATCCTTGATCATGCTCCACTGTGGATTCCAACGCAGATGGAAATCGACCATGGCCGAACCCGAGCCCGCTTCGGCCAGATCGGCCAACGCCTTTGCCTCATCCAAATCCGTTGTCAGCGGCTTTTCGATGAGTACGTGCTTGCCCGCTTTCAGCAATGTGCTGGCCGGGGCGAAATGAGTGTGGTCCGGCGTCGCCACACTGAACGCCGAGATGTCGCTGCTGGCGAGCTCGGCGACGTCCGTGGTCCAGTCGCAGCGGAATTTCTCGGCGATCGTACGGGCCCGGTCGGCGTCAAGATCGCACACGACCGCCAACTCCGCGCGGGAATAGTCGTCGTACACCAACGGATGGTTCTGGCCCCACAGGCCGAGCCCGACAACGCCGACCTTCAGCTTTTCCGACACGATCGCCTCCTAGAACACTCAATCTGACTTGACCTATTCGAGCGATGGGTTGTGCGCACCTATAGAGACCAATGCGATGGTGGTCGTCTGAAACGTGTGCCATGTAGGCTGGGCTACCGGGTCTGGTTCCGGCCCCGAGCATGTCGGGCTATGCGACAGGCCGGGTCGGTGAGCAGCCGGCGGGGATCGATCTCGAGACGGACTGTTCTTCATTGTGGTGCCGTCAGCCGTGATCGGTCTAGAAACGGGTGATATCGAGCGTAATAGTTTTCAGGTCGGTCATTTCCCGTAGCGTGTGCATTCCGCCTAATCTGCCAACGCCGCTGCCGGTCCCGCTACCGCCACCGAATGGAATATGAATTTCCCAGTACGACGTGCTTTCGTTGACGTTCACAATCCCGGTACGCAGCGATTCGGCCACCCGGAAGGCCCGCCCGGCATTCGACGTCCACACCGACGCCACCAGGCCGAATTGCGGCGCATCGGCTAACGCCAGCACCTCCTCCTCCGTGTCGAACGGCACCACCGGGGCGAGCGGGCCGAAACTCTCCTCGGCCACCAGCACCGCATCGGCCGGAACGTCGGTCAGCACGGTCGGGGCATAGAACAACTCCGACCCGTACTCGGGTGCCCGCCCGCCGCCGACCAGCACTCGCGATCCCCGACTCCGGGCGTCGTCCAGATGGCGGTCCATTTTCGCGGCCACCGACGGGTTGTTCAGCGGACCCATCGTGGTGGCCGGGTCGTCGGGTGCGCCGAGGCGCACCGCCCGGGCCGCGTCCGACAGCAAATCGGCCAACTCCCCCGCCACACCGCGTTGAGCGAAGATCACCTCGCTCGCGGCACACACCTGGCCGGCGTTGAAGAACGAACCGCTCGCAATGGCCGTGGCCGCGGTGGCCAGGTCCGCGTCGGCGAACACGATGCTCGGACCGTTGCCACCCAATTCCAACAGCAACGGTTTACCGGCGGCGCGGGCGGCGATCGTGTGCCCGGTGGCGGTGCTGCCGGTGAACCCCACCGCCTGCGTGCCCGGATGCGCGACGGCCGCATCGCCCACCACCGCGCCCACGCCGGTCACCAGATTGAGCGCGCCAGCGGGGACCCCGGCCTGCTCGAATACCTCGGCCAGCAACACGGCCACGTAACTGGTGGTCGGCGCCGGTACCCAGACGACCGCATTTCCGGTCGCCAGGGCCGGAGCGAGGTATTCGGTCGGGATGTTGACCGGGAAATTCCACGGCGTCACCACCGCGTATACGCCGCGGGGCTCGCGCCGGGTCAGCACCCGCTTGCCCGGGTCGATGGCCGGCATCGTGTCGCCGTTTAGGTGCTTGATGTGACCGGCCGCTTCGGCGAATCCGGAAATGGCGGTGTCAATTTCGCCGTACGCCTCGGTGTGCAGCGGCTTGCCCTGCTCGGCCGACAACGCGCGGGCCAACTCCTCCCGCCGCCCGGTCAACGTTTCCGCCACCCGCTCGCACAGCGCCGCCCGATCCCACACCGGCATGCGGCGAAGCTGGCGGAAAGCCGCGCCGGCCGCGGCCACGGCAGCGTCCACATCGGACACACAGCCCTGCTGAAGCAGCGCGACCGGCTCGCCCGTGGCCGGATTCGTCGACTCGAACGTCTGCCCGGACTCGCTCGGCAGCCACCGCCCGCCGATATACAGCTCGCATTTCCTCATCCCGCCTCACCCCTTCACCGCGCCGAAGGTCAGACCTGACACCAGATGCTTGCGAAATGCCCAGAACAGCACCATCGGCACGATCATGCTCACCACCGCGGTCGCCCCGATGTAATTCCACGAGATACCACTTGTCGCGAAGAAGCTCAATGCCCGTACAGTCAATGGAACCGAGACCCCGCCGGTCAGCGGCATCGCGAAAATCAAATTGTTCCAGCAGAAACAGAACACGAATATTCCGGCCACGACCAGGCCCGGAACCACCATCGGCAGAAAAACCCGGACCAGCAGCTGACCGCGGCCACAACCGTCCATCATGGCCGCTTCCTCGATCTCGACCGGCACGTCCTCGAAGAAGTTACGCAGCAGTAGTACGGCCAGCGGGATCGCAAACGTCTGGTACGCAACGATCACGCCCCAGTCGCCGCCGATGAAATTCACTTGGGACAACACCACGAACAGCGGAATGACAAAGACCACCGGCGGGGCCAGCATCAGGCCCAAATACCACAGCGAGAGCGCCTCCCGCCCGCGGTACTGGAACCGGGTCAGGCCGTAACAGGCCAGAATTGCCAACGGCAGCGCGATCACGGTGGCGAACCCGGACTGCACCACGCTGGAGATCAACGCATTGCGACCAACGCCCGAGGATCCGAAAACGTAGCTGAACGCCGACCAGTCCGGAGTGAAGTTCAGGTTCAGCGGATTGCCCGCCGCCACGCTGGCCGGGCGAATTGCCAACAACACCAGCCAGAGAATAGGAACCAGAAACACGACAACGACAACGATCAACGCCAGATACAGCAGCGGTCGCCGTAGTTTCGACATGGCAGGGCGCCGCGAGTGCTCATACACCGACATGCGATCACCGTCCTTTGCGGCCGGTGGTGGCCAGATAGAGGTTGATCACGATCGCCACCAGCACTGTGATGATCCAGGTCAACGCCGAGGCGTACCCGATGTTGTAGTACGTGAGGCCGTTGTAATAGACGTCGAGTCCGGTGACGGTCGTGCTCACGCCCGGCCCGCCGCGGGTCTCGACATAAATGATGTCGAAAACGTTGAACGTGGAGATGAACCGCAACAGCGTCACGGTAATGATCACCGGCCGGATCAACGGCAGCACGATCGACCGGAACACCTGCCAACTGTTCGCACCGTCGATACGACCGGCCTCCAGGACATCGACCGAGACGCCCTGCATGGCGGCGAGCAGGATCAAGGCCGCGAATGGCGTCCACTGCCACACGTCGGTGAGCCCGACCGCCGCCAGCGCGGTGCTGCGTGAACCCAGAATTCCCTGCGACGGCACGCCGATGCCCACTTTTTGCAGCAGGTACGGGATCAACCCGCCGTCCGGCTCGTACATGCTGCGAAATGCCAATCCGGCAATGGCCGGCGCAATGGCGGTCGGCATGATCAGCAGGCTGCGGGCCAGTCGGACGCCGCGCAGTTTTTCGCGCAGCAGCAACGCCACCAGCAAACCGAACACGATCTCCGCCGCCGTGGTGGCGATGGCAAAGAGCGTGGTACGAGCCAAGGCGTTCAGGAAATCGGTGTCGGTAAATGCCGCGACATAATTCCCGGCGCCGGCGAAGCCCAGCGGATGGGCCGCCACACTGAGGTTGTAGAACCGGAAGCTGTTGATCAACGAATACAACTGCGGATAAAGGCTGATCAACAACAGCACGATCACCGACGGCAAGAGCCACAAGATCGGCCCGTCGGTCCACCGCCGACGCCGCGCCGCGGGCCGGGCCGTGGGACGCGCCTGAGACTGCCGGGTCACCACCGCACTCATGACGACCCCTTCCCCGACAGCCGCGCCAACAACGCTTTGGTCGCGGCCAGCGTGTCGCTACGGCTCGGCTGTTTCCATGGCAGGTACAGCTCGTTCTTCAACAATGACCGGCTTTTCGACTCCACCTGGGCCAATGCCTTGTCCGGGCTCAGGTCGCCGGCCAAAACCTGGTTGACCGCCTGACCGTAGTCGCCCTCGATCGTGGTGTAGTTCGGGATCGGTGGCCGTACCAACTTCCCATTGGCGGACTGCAGGCTCTGCAACTGGGTCGGCAGGTAGTCGTAGACCTTCAACAGGTCCGGATCATGGTAAAGCGACTTGCGGGCGAAATCGGAGAACTGGTGGTTGGGCAGCAAACCCATCTTCTTCTGGGTGGCCGCGCTGCTGGCCCATTTGATGAACTTCCAGGCCTCGTCCTTCTTTTTCGAGTACTTGCCGATACCGAACGAGTAATTTCCGAGGCTGATCGTCTGCGGCACACCAGGTTGCTGCGGCAGTGGCGCAACCTTGTATTTGCCGACGACAGCGGACTTTTTGGTGCCCATATAGCTGGTTCGCTGCACGAGATACGTATAGGGCGTCCACCAATAGAACATTCCAACGTTGCCCTGGGCGAACGCCGTTCCGGCGTCGAACCACACGTAGTTGATGGACTGGGGCGGCGAGTTCTTGTACAGCTCGTCGAAGGTACGCAACGCCTGGCGGTTCCGGGCCGAGTCCAGGGTTGGCGCGAAGTTCCACGGCACCGACTGCGGGAACGAGCGGAACCAACGCGCCCCCATGCTCGCAGCCAACTGGCTGTACATATGGATGACCGGCTGCGGGCCGGAACCGGCGACCACAGTGCCGTACATCTTCTTGCCATTGACAGTCTTGCCGGTGATCTTCTTGATGTCGGACAGGTACTGCTGCCAGGTCCAGTTCTTGCTCGGCTTCGACGGCGGCTCGGGGATTCCCAGCGCCTTGAACACGTCCGGCCGGTACAGCACATCCATTCCGTACGCGGCCACCGGCACGGTGTAGAGGCCGCCATTCCATTCGTTTCCGCTGTGCACCACGTTCGGAATGAAGTCCTGCGGCTTCACTTCCTTGCGGTCCTTGCTGATCCGACTGTCCAGATTGACCAGCCAGCCGCTGTTGACGAAACGCGACAGCCAGGTCGAGTCCGGCGAGATCACGTCAATGTCGCTCTGATGAGTGAGAAAGGAATTCGTCGAACGGGAATCGAGGGTGTCATAGTCCAAACCCTCCATGCTCACCTTGATGCCGGTCTGCTTCTCGAACTGCGGCAGCAGCTTCTGCAGGGCGTAATAGAACGGGTCGGCAACGGTTAGTACATGAATTTCGTTCGGCGACTCACTGGTGCGCAGTGCGCAGGCGGATAGGCCGGTAAATGCCAGGACGGCGGCCAGTGCTACGCAGCCGCCCCGTTTCCATGTGCGTATCCGTCGTCGGCCGCTCTGCATCTCGCCTCCGTAAGCTCAGGCATTACTGGACTGTTGTGCGGCGAAGTCAACCTCCTCGATTCAGAATCAGCATCAATGAACCGGCACGGTGTCGCCGGTATTCAGCGACCGCAGAATCGCGAGTACGACCCGGGAAACCAGCGCGCCCTCCTCGACGCCGGGGCCGACTTCCTCGCCCGCGTTCAGTTTGGACACAAAGGACTGCACCATCCAGGTCGGCGGACCCTGCAGCCGTCCGTCGATTTCACCGCCGAGCAGGCCGGGCCAGGTATAGCTGTCGGCTGCCAGCCGCACGCTCTGATCCTGCAGGTCAACGTCCACCGCGGATTCGGTGCCCACGACCTGATATTTGAAATCCACGATCGAGGGCATCGATTTCGGCAGCACCCAACTCGAGGTCAGGTTGGCCGTGGTTCCGTCGGCGAACGTCAACAGCGCGTGCACCACGTCCCAGGTATCCACGCCCAGTGCCGCCAAACGACCGCGCGAGCCCCGGGCCACGACTGAGGTCACCTGCTTGTCCGCTACCCACATCGCGGCA
>JBEDUI010000047.1:0-57579 GCA_040414495.1 Mycobacteriales bacterium | reverse complement strand
CGGCACCGGCCGTGACATCAGGGTCGGTCAACCCGCCCCGCAACAGCCCTCACCGCAGCGACCGCGACCTCAGCGTCGGTCGACCGACCCCGCAACAGCCTTTACTGCACCGGCCGTGACACCAGGGTCGGTCAACCCGCCCCGCAACAGCCCTCACCGCAGCGACCGTGACCTCAGCGTCGGTCGACCAGCCCCGCAACAGCCTTTACTGCACCGGCCGTGACACCAGCGTCGGTCAACCCGCCCCGCAACAGCCTTTACTGCAGCGACCGCGACACCAGGGCGGTTTTTCCGCCGAATTTCCACCCCCACGTCACGGTCGCTGCACATACGCGGCGCAGCGGCAACCGACAGCTCGACCAAAAGCCCGCCCTGGCCTCATTGCAGCGACCGTGACACCAGGGTTAGTTGGCCGGCCCCGCAAGAGCCCTCACCGCACCGACCGTGACACCAGCGTCGGTCGACCAGCCCCGCCACCGCCCTCACCGCAACGACCGTGACACCAGGGCGTTTTCTTACGCAACCCTGATCCGCACTGCAGCCATCGTGGCCTCTGCGTCGGTTGACTGGCCGTGTCACGGTATTCAGTGCAGCGAACGTAGCCTGCGCTTCAACTGCTGGCGCCTACTCTGGCGTGAGGATCCGCCCGGCCGCATTTCCCGTTGACTGTCCATTCAAGAGGGTTGGTACGCCGTTCACCAGTACCGTAGAGAAACCACCGGCCAGCCGCCACGGATTGTCGAATGTGGAATTGTCGGTCACCGTCGCCGGGTCGAAAACCGCGATATCGGCGGCGGCGCCTTCACGTAGCACGCCACGGTCGGCGACCCGAATTCTGCTGGCCGGCAAGGACGTCATCTTGCGAACCGCCTCTTCCAACGTGAGCAGGCCGCGCTCGCGCACATGGCGCCCCAGAACCCGCGCGAACGTGCCAAAGCTGCGCGGGTGCGGCCGCCCGTTGCCCGACAAATCCAGCGTCGCTCCATCGCTGGCCACCGATACGTACGGGTGGGCCAGCACCGTATCGACATCCTGCTCGCTCATGGCGTGGTTGATGATGCTGGCGGTCGCGGCGTGATTTTCCAGCACCCGCAATACCGTCTCGGCCGGATCGGCGTCGTCGCTCCGGCCGATCTCGGCGATCGATTTGCCAACGCAATGTTGATAACGACCCGGTCCGAGGTCTGCGATCACCACGCCCTCGGGGTCGATATCCCGACCGAACCGGTTCCGTAACTCATCCGCGATCCGGGCCCGCTTTTCCTTATCGGACAGGCGATGCAGCAACGCTTCGGTGCCACCGTCGAGTGCCCAGGCCGGCAGCCGTGCGGTCAATGCCGTACTGGATGCGGTGTACGGATATACGTCGGCGGCAACATCGACGCCGCGAGCCCGGGCCGCGTCCAACAGCGCCAACGCATCGCCGACCCGACCGTGATTGGCCGGCCCCATCGCCTTCAGATGCGAGATTTCCAGCCGGGCACAGGCGCGTTCGGCCGTCTCGATCGCCTCGGCGACAGCCTCCAGCAGCCGCGACGACTCATTGCGCATATGCGTTGAATACAGCAACCCGGCCGAATTCGCCGTGCGTACCAGGTATTCCAGCTCGTCGGGCGCGGCGAAAACGCCGGGCGAATAAATCAGGCCGGTGGAAAATCCCAGTACGCCCTGGGCCGCGGCCGTGCTGACGATCCGGCCCATCGCGGACAGTTCGGCTGTGGTTGGCCGCCGATCATCCGCTCCGAGTACGGCGGCACGAACCGCGCCGTGTCCCAACTGCAGGCCAAGATTGACCGCCGGCCTGGCATTTTCCGCTGCGGCGCTGAAATCGGCTGCGTTGGGACAGGACCCGTCGGCCCGGGTGAATAACGTGGGTTGCCGCGGTGAGGACGGAAACGGGGAGAATCCACAGTTGCCCGTGACGAGCGTGGTGACGCCTTGATATATCTGGGTAATGGCGGCTGGGCTGTGGGTCACGGTGAAATCGGCGTGTGAGTGCAGGTCGATGAAGCCCGGGGTGACGATCTGATCGGTCGCGTCGATTTCTCGCTGACCAACGAGAATTTCGGCTGATATTACGGCGATCCGGCCGCCCGCGAGGCCAATATTGAGCCGGCGGCGGGGTGCCCCGGTGCCGTCGATGAGGGCGCCGCCGTTGATCACCAGCTCGTATTCGGCCATGCCGGCAGCATATTCGGACGCGTCATCTTCGCACCAAGGCATGGGCCGCTCGAACCAGGTGATTTCCTTTGATCGTTGACATAGTGGATCGACAAACTCCGGACGCAGCACCGATCCGCTCGCTAGCGTGAGTCAGTCCGACCATCCACCGTGGAGGCCACGATGCGTCTGTCCACTCGTAATCAACTGCCGGGCCGGGTCCAGTCGGTGCAACTCGGCGAGGCCATGGCCGTGGTCAAGGTCGTCCTGGACGGCGGCCAGCCGATCACCGCGTCCATCACTCGGGAAGCGGTCGAGGATCTGGGCTTGGGCGAGGGGACGCAAGTCACAGTGCTGGTGAAATCCACCGAGGTCATGCTGGCAGTGGAGTAACTGCGGATCGATTTGCCGGCTAACTGCAGATCGTGCCCCCGATCTTCGCACTCGGCCCTCGCGACGCGCCCAAAAGGCGTATATATGGACCCGGGCCCCGCGCTTGCTCTCCCCCCGACCGAGCGCGGGGCTCCTTCCTCCCCGCGCTCGGTGCGGATTCACACGGTACGTTGATACGTACGGAAAGTAAGCGTCGACAGCCGCACCAGCACTATCGCCAGCCCCAGCAGCCAAGCGCCATGCACCAATGTCGTGCTCCAGTCGATGCTGTGCGCGAGCGCGCCCCGGGCCGAGTCCAGCGCCCAATTCACCGGATTGACCTTCGCCACGTCCCGCATCCAGCCCGGCATCAGGCTCTTGGCCATGAACGCGGTCGACAGGAACGTCAACGGAAGCAGCAGGAAAATACTCAACCCGATAATGCTTTCCCGCTGCCGCAGGGTCATCCCGAATACATTGGACAGCGCGCTGAACGCCGTACCCAACAGCATCGAGGCGATTACCAGCGCGACCGGTCCGGCCGCACCACCGGAATAGTGCGCGCCGGCGGCCCACCCGAGCAACACGATGATGACCGACTGCACGGCGGTGCTGATTGCCTGCACGATGACGCTGGCGTTCATAATCGCGGCCCGGCTGACCGGAGCGGTAAGGAACCGGTTGAGTGTTCCGCGTTCGATTTCCTCGATCGTCCCCATCCCGGACCACATGTTGGAGGAGACGGCATTCATCACCACCACACCGGGTACAAGGTAATCGAGGTAGGACGTCGTACCAAAGCCCGGCAATTCAATGATTTTACGGAACAGGTTGCCGAACAAGAACAACCACACCACCGGCTGCACTAACGTGATGACGAGCACCGCGGGCTGGCGCAGCAACGCCTTGAGCTGACGGTGGGTCAGCCACCAGGTCTGGGCGATCATCGGGCACCTCCAGCGGTGGCTGCGGATTCGGCGAACCGGCGCCCGACATGGCGCAGATAAACATCATCGAGCGACGGACGGGCTACGGTCACCGCGGCGGCCGGCGCGCCGGCGCGTTCCAACGCGGTCAGCACCCCCGGTACAGCGGCGGCGCCGTCACCGACGCGGGCGCTGAGCCGACGACCGTTCAGCGACACCTCGCCTACCCCCGGCACGGCGCCGATCGCCCTACGTACCAGCGTTTCATCCGGCCCGCTGCGTAATTCGACATGGACAGCGTCGCCGGCCAATTCGCCTTTCAGCTCATCCGGTGTACCGTCCACCACAACCCGGCCATTGTCCACAATGGCCAGACGGTGGGCCAGCCGGTCCGCCTCCTCCAGATAATGCGTGGTCAGCAGAATCGTCAAACCCTCGCCTGTGGACAGTTGCGTGATTTCCTGCCACAGCGCCGATCGCGCCTCCGGGTCCAGCCCCGTGGTCGGTTCGTCCAGAAACAGCACCTGCGGCTGGTGCACCAGACCGAGCGCCACGTCCAGCCGACGCTGCATGCCGCCGGAGTACGTGCTCACCGCCCGGCCGGCCGCTTCGGCCAGCCCGAACCGTTCGAGCAATGTGGACACCCGACGGCGTAACGCCGCGCCGCCCAGGCCGTACAAATGCCCTTGCAGCATGAGGTTGTCGCGGCCGGATGCGGTCGGGTCAGTACCCGAGCGCTGCGCCACCACGCCGATCGCGCGGCGGACCCGGTCCGGATGCCGCAACACATCGTGCCCGGCGACCTCGGCGCTGCCGGAGTCCGGACGGGCCAGCGTGGTCAGGATCTTGATGGCGGTGGATTTGCCGGCGCCGTTCGGGCCCAACAGCCCGAATACCTCACCGGCCTTGATGGTCAGGGACATCCCGTCCAGGGCGCGAACGCTCCCCGGATAGGCCTTGACGAGGTCCCGTGCCTCGACATGCATGATGTGCTCCTCTGAAGCGGGTTGTGTTGTGCCCGCGGGAGAGGAACCCGGCTATCCTTGCTGGTGCCGCCTCGTACGCCAGATTCCGTTCCCGCGGATGAGTGCGAGGTATCGACCCCGGCTCGCGGTGTTCCCGCACCGCGCCGGGGTCTCCTATGTGGTCAGTCCGCCGGTGGGCCTCCCTCGAGAAACATCTGCATCCATTCCGGGGGATATTCGCCGGTCTCGTGAAACCGCCGCCATTCGTCGAGACCGGAAATACTATTGTTAGCCAATTCCTCCAGCAGCGACCGAACCCACGCCGCCTCTGCCTTACGCATTGCCAATGCGTATTCGGCCTCGACAACGAAAATTCGCGGCAGCCAACTGCTCTGCTCCAACTCGGCCCGTTCTTCGGCAATGCGACTTTCCAGGACCCGCAACCGCCCTTTCAGCAAAGCGGTTACCTCATCGGGCCCCAGTACGCCCAACACCGACAACGCCGAGCGGAATTTCGGAAACTCCGGCTCCGGCGTGGCGACCAATTCGCGAAGCCAGTCCTCAAGCTCGGCCCGACCGGCCGCGGTGAGGGCATAAACGGTCCGCTCCGGCCGGCCGCCGGCCCGGTCGCTGCCGGTCGCCTCGATGAAGCCGTATTTCTCCAGATTTTGAATGACCGTGTAGAGCGAGCCCCACTTGATGTTCATGTCCCGGTCTTTGCCGGTGCGGCGCATGATGTTCGCCATCTGGTACGGGTGCATCGGGTGGCCCGGCACGAGCAACGCCATCAGCGCCAACGCGAGCACGTTGCTCACCTTGCGTCGCTTGGCCATCTCAGTCACCCCGTTCCCGTATATTCGTCGGCGAGTATACGGGCGCGAACAACCAGACGGCAAGAGGCTCGACTAGCGACGGGACCGCAAGAGGCTCGACTAGCGACGGGACCGCAACCGGGGTGACGAGCGAGAGCCACGCAAGAGGGTGACGAGCGACAGCGAGGCAAGAGTCTTGAAAGCCCCCGTGTTGTTGTTGATCATGAAGTTAGCTGCATGACACGCCGGCGACACGCCGAGCGCCGCGTCGGTAACTTCATGATCAACAACGTGGGGGCGGTTCAGCGAGGGCCGTTCAGCAAGCGCCGTTCAGCAAGCGCGGTTCAGCGCGCGCAGCGAGGGCGAGAGCGAAAAGGCTGGGCACCCGAGGGTGCCCAGCCTTTGTTGTTACGCCCGATCTAGGAAGCGACCGAGTTGTTCGCCGGGGCCGTGGTCAACGGCGCCGAAGCGGTCGAAGCCGGGACGCTCGATGCCGACACGAAGCTGCTGCCGCCGGGACCGGCCTGCACCGCCTCGTGGGTGGCGCTGTGCGACAGCCACGTCGCCCAGGAGTCGAACCAGTCGGTGTAGCCATCGCCGGCAGTACCGCCGACCGGGCTGCCGGTGATCGTCACCGGGTCACCGGGCACGGCCATGTTGTAGTACTCCTCGGCTGCGGCCGGCGGCATGTTGACGCAGCCGTGGCTGACGTTGGTCGAACCCTGCTGGTTCACCGACCAGGGCGCGTCGTGCAGGAAGTCGCCACTCCAGGTGAACCGGACCGACCACGGCACCTGCAGGTCGTAGTAGCCGGGCTGGCCGGGCGCGATGTCGGACGGCTTCATCTCCTCCGGGTTGGCCTTCTCGATAGTGAGGAAGGTGCCGTTCGGGGTGTCGTCGCCGGGAGTGCCGGTGCTGATCGGCCATTCGTTCTTCAGATGACCATCGACGTACAGCTGCATGTGGTGCGTGCTGGCGCTGGCTACCACGATCACCGAGGAACCGATCTTGAACTGCTGGGTCAGGTCCGCGGCGCCGTACATGCCATCGGCGCCCTGAACGCCGTCGAGCTGACCATCGAAGCTGACCTCGGTGTCAGCCGGCCAGTAATCACGGGGCCGGAAATCCACGTGCTCGTCGTCGATCCAGGACCAGGCGCCGACAACCGGCTTCGACGTACTGATATGCAGCGCCTGCTCGACCGCGGCCTTGTTCGTGATCGGCTGGCTGAAGGTCAGCTGGATCGGCATGCCCACGCCGTACGTCTCCTGGAACCCTTCGGAAATGTGCGTGGTGAAGGTGGAGGCGGGCGTGAGTGTGCGGAACGTACTGGTACGCCTCACGGTCTTGCCGGCGGAATTCACTCCGGTCGCGGTGACCGTGTAGCTCTGGCCCACGTTCAACGTGGCCGCGCTGCGCCAACTGGTCTTGCTGGCATTCAGCGACCCGGTTACGGCGTCGCCGGCGGTATGTACGGAGACTGTACGAATGGTCCCGTTGGTTGCGGTCACCGCGATCGGTGCGTCCGGGCGGACATCGCCGCTGCCGTTTGCCGGCGAAATGGTGAGCTTGGCGGACCTCGACTTTGCCGAGCTTTTACTGCTGGTTGGGCCATTCGAGGCGACATTCTTGGTATTTGAATGCGCCGGGCTGGTCGTGCCGGCGGCCGAGGCATTTCCACCGTTGGAACAACCGGCGGCGCCCAGCACACCCACTGCGGCCAACGCGACGCCCACCAACCAACGGCGTTTCGCCTTGCTCACGAGGTTTTGTCCCCCCACCCCTGGTCCCCCTTGATTCACGTTTTAGTTTTGCTCGACAACGTCAGTCAGTCTGACGGTTCATACCGACAAAACGTTGTCCTCTTTTCTGCACGCTCTGGATTCGCGTCAGGTTCGGCTGTGTTGGCGCCTTCGGCGACGAAGCGAGAAGCTTTCCCGAAAACGAAAAACGGCGCGAAGTCCATTGTGTGCTAGTCGATGATGATACGGGTCCTGGGTACCCGGTTGTACCACTGCTCCCGCTTGGCGGGCCGCCAGCGCAGGGCCGGCGCGATGCGGCCTGAACCCGGCGAGCGACGATGCTGGCACGGCCGAAAGTCAAGCATTCCAAGCTGAAACACGACTGAGAAACACCGTTCGACACTCCACCGTAGACACTCGGTCCCGCTTCGTAACATTGGACCAGAACCGATTGGACGGGGAGGTCGGCATGAGCACCGAGGTACCGGCGGCCGTGGCCGCGCTGCTGGCGGCAGCCAACGCCAACGACACCGCAGCTTTCCTGGACAGCCTGACCCCGGACGGGGTGGTCGACGACTGGGGCCGGGAGTTTCACGGACCGGAGGCGATCCGGGGCTGGAGCGACGCCGAGTTCATCGGGGTCCGAGTCAGCCTGGAAGTCACCGAGGCGACCGAGAGCGACGACGAGACCGTGGTGACCGCGACGGTCGGCGGCGACGGATTCAACGGACCGAGCCATTTCTCTTTCCGGACCGAAAACGGCAAGGTCTCCCGGATGACGATTCGCGCCTAGGCACGTACGGCGTGCGTTCGGTCACACCGGCCGCCTAAAGCGGGCCGATTTCCGGCTTCGGCCGGCGCTCACTCTGAATTCCGCTGCGAGAATATCTGGCGTGTCGAATACGCCAAGGTTCATCGGTCGCCCGAGCGTCGCCGCGTGAGCGGCAGCCCGGCCGGACGCGGACTGGCGCTGTTGGTGGCCGGCGCATTCTTCATGGAAAACCTGGACGGCACGATCATCGCAACGGCCGCCCCGCGGATGGCGGTCTCACTCGGAGTCCATTCGGTCGATATCAACGTCACGATGACCGCGTATCTGCTGACGCTGGCGGTCTTCATTCCGGTCAGCGGCTGGGTGGCCGACCGGATCGGCGCCCGGACCGTATTCGCCGTTGCCATCGGGGTATTCACGATCGCCTCGGTCCTGTGCGCCAGCAGCACCAACCTGCCTGAGCTGACCGGAATGCGCGTGCTGCAAGGGATCGGCGGCGCGATGATGGTTCCGGTCGGCCGACTGGTGGTGTTACGCAGCACGGCGAAATCCGATCTGATCCGGGCCATCGCATACCTGACCTGGCCGGCGCTGGTCGCGCCGATTCTGGCCCCGGTCCTGGGTGGCGTCTTCACTACGTACGCCTCATGGCGCTGGATCTTCGTGGTCAACGTTCCGTTGGGGGTCATCGCGCTGCTGGTGGCCCTGCGCATGGTGCCCAACGTCCGTGACGGCTCCCGGCCGCCGCTGGACTGGTGGGGTTTCGTGCTCAGCGGCGGCGGGCTGGGCCTGGTCGTCTACGGCATGGAGCAGGTCACCGGCAGTAGTACGAAGTGGACGGTCGTCGAGGCGACGGTGCTGCTTGGGGTGGCGCTGTTGGTCGCCGCGGTGCTTCATCTGCGGCGGGCCGCGTACCCGCTGCTCCGGTTGGAGACGATGCGGGTGCAGACGTTCCGGGTCACGAATCTCGGCGGTTCGTTTTTCCGCATGGCGATCAGCGCGGTGCCGTTCCTGCTGCCGCTGATGTTCCAGGACGCTTTCGGTTGGGGCGCACTGAAATCCGGGTTGATGGTGATCGCGGTGTTCGTCGGCAATATCGGCATCAAGCCCTGGACCACGCCGATTCTGCGCCGGTTCGGATTTCGTACGGTGCTGATTTCGATGGGGATCGCGGCCTCGGCCAGCCTGGTCGTCTGTGGCGTACTGGTGGCGCATACGCCCCTGGTGCTGATGGCGATCGCGTTGTGCGCCAGCGGCGTCTTCCGGTCAATGGCCTTTACCGCCTACAACACGATTACGTTCGCCGATATCGAGCCGGAGCAGATGACCGGCGCCAATACGCTGGCCAGCACGATCCAGCAGTTGACGATGGGCCTGGGCGTCGCGGTCGGCGCACTCGCCCTGCGCGCCGGGGCGCCGATCTCCTCGGACCTCGGCCTCGGCGAATCCGGTCCCGGGCCCTACCACGTGGCGTTCATGCTGGTGGCCGTGTTGCCGCTGCTGGCGTTGATCGAGGCGGTCCGGTTGCCGCGTCAGGCCGGGGCGCACGTCAGCGGCGCGCCGGTGAAACCGCGCCGGCAGGCAGAGGCCTAGGGCTGGCTTGCGGCCGGCACCGCTGGAGCGTCGGGCCGGCGACGGTCGATGGAGTGCAGGCCGTACCGACGTACCGCCGCGGCGGCGAACCCGGCCGCCACGAAACAGGCCGCCGCGCCGAGCAACAGGCCACTGCGGCCGCCGGCGTACTCGCTGATCGCGCCGGCGATCGGCCCGCCGATGGGCGTAGAACCCATGAACGCCACCGCCCACAACGCCATCACCCGGCCGCGCATCGACGGGTCGGCCGACAACTGCAGGGTGCTGTTGCCCTTGGCCATCACCCCGATGCTGGCCGCCCCGACCGCGGCCAGCGCGACCAGTTCGGTCCACAGATACGGCGCCAACGCGGCCGCCAACAAAGCGACGCCGAACACCACAGCGGACCTGACCATTGCCGGCACCCCGGTCCGGCCGCGCGCGGCGACGTACAGCCCGCCGAGCACAGCGCCGATTCCCATCGCCGCCGTCATGAACCCGTACGCCTGCGCATTGCCGTGGAACGTGCTCTTCGCGACGATCGGCAGCACCACCTGGAATTCGTAGGCCAAGCACCCGATCAACGCCATCATCAGCAACGTGACTGCCAATGTCGGCGTGCGGCGGACGTACGAAAGCCCTTCGCGTAACTGACCGCGCGCCCGCGGCGCCGGTTTCGACGGATTGAGCAACGACGTATCGAGCCGGACCAGCGAGGTGACCACGGCGACGAAACTGGCCGCGTTCAACAGGAAACAGATACCGAGACCGCCGGCGGCGATAATCACCCCGGCAAATGCCGGGCCGATTGCCCGGGCGGCATTGACGAGCACCGAATTCAGGCTGACCGCATTTCGTAAATCCTTCGGCCCAACCATTTCCAGTACGAACGACTGCCGAGCCGGATTCTCGAAACAGTTGTTCAGGCCCAGCAGAAATGCCAGTACGAAAACCTGCCAGATGCGGACCTCATGGGTGATCGTCAGCAGCCCCAGGATCAGGGCAAGCAGGCCCATCATCGACTGCAGGCCGATCATCAGCTTGCGCTTGTCCAACCGGTCGGCGACAACACCGCCGTAGGGTCCGAGCAGCAACACCGGAAGCGTCTGCAACGCCACTGCCAGGCCCAGATCCGTACCCGAACCGGTCAGTTGCAGGACCAGCCAGGATTGGGCGACCGACTGCATCCAGGTTCCGATCAGCGATATCGCCTGACCGGAGAAGTATTTGCGGTAATTGGGATTACGCAGCGAGGCGAAGGTCTGGGTTCGTAATTCCGCCAGCGCGCTCATCGGTTCCGGGTCATTTCGCTGGCGAGCAACTCCAGCGCCGGCAGGGCGCTCGCCAATTCCGCGGCCCGCTCGGCCGGTAATTCAGCAACCCGTTCAACGAGCAATTTGGTGCGGTCTCGACGCAATTGTTGCTGCAGCACCCGACCCTGGGTGGTCACCTCGACCAGAAACGCCCGATGGTCCTCCGGATCACGCCGCCGGCGCAGCAATTCGGCCGCCTCGAGCTTGCCCACAATTCGCGACAACATGGTCGGATTGACCCCCTCGATCTCGGCCAGTTCGCCCAGGCCGATCGGTCCCAGGCGCGCGACCGTGCCGAGCACTGACATCTGGGTCCGGGTCATCCCGTCGCCGCGAACCTGGCGGTCGACGAACCGCAGGATCCGGGCCATCGCGATCCGCAGTCGCGCTACGTCCTCATCATCCATGGCATTCCTCACTTGCTTGCTGGCAAGCATATCACCGTGGAGAGTACGGGGCGATGCTTCGATGGGTCGTCGTCGGCGATCGAGTCAGCCATGATCCAAGCGCCTGCAGTGTGGTCATATTTGTGTTTGACACAAATATGACCACAGGACACAATGGCTGACGTGCAGATCCGCTTCGCGCGCAGTGCTCGTCGACACAAGATCGGCAAAGCTCATACCTTGGCGGCCATGAACAACGCAGGCGAGCCCGTGCGCGACGCAGCTCCGCACG
The DNA here is from genome assembly GCA_040414495.1 of Mycobacteriales bacterium. Taxonomy (GTDB): domain Bacteria; phylum Actinomycetota; class Actinomycetes; order Mycobacteriales; family QHCD01; genus DATAVB01. The sequence continues at coordinate 46,267 of JBEDUI010000047.1, read as the reverse complement.
CCGGCCTATCCGACACGCTGACTTGGATATGAACAAGAAGCAAAAGCGATACGTGCTCGCACCCGGACCGGACGTTGACCTGGAGAAGGAAGACGTTCGGGACAGCCGCGGCAACCGCATCACCGAGTCGTACGTTGACGAGGCAGTCGCGCACGTTCACGCTCAACAGGAGCGTCGGCGCCGTGGCCGGCCGTCTCTGAGCGGCGGAAGCAAGCACTCGCCGACCGTGTCATTCCGGGTTCCTGAGGACGTCAAAGAGCTTGCCGAGGAACGAGCCAAAGCCGAAGGAAAAACCGTCTCGCAAATGGCGCGGGACTTGTTCCTGCACCACCTGGCGAGCTGAGCGGAGACGCGCGGCACATTCGGTGCTCGTACGCGATATATCCCCAGCCAGCCGCGCGAACGGAGATCTGACGGCGTTGGCCGTTTGAAAGCAGTAATCGCCAGTTGCGGCCGGGCCGGCCGAATCCGCCGGCCCAGATCGCTTCGCTCAGGCCAGGGTGAGGAACAGCTTTTCCAGCTGTGCCTTGTCGGCCTTCGCCTGCGCCGAACCGGCCCGCTCCTGCGTGTGGCAGTAGTCGAGACCGGTCGCGATGATCTTGAACCCGGCCCGGTCGAGGGCACGCGATGCGGCCGCGAGCTGCGTAATCACATCCTGGCAGTCCCGACCGGACTCGATCATCTGAATGACCCCACCGATCTGTCCTTGCGCCCGGCGCAGCCGGACGACGACATCGGAGAGAGTACTTGCGTCCAGTTCCATGGATTCCTCCCTCATCGATGGGGCGTTATCGCCGTATCCGAACTGATTTCAGTTACGGTTACCGTTTCAGGCTGATTCCTGCGCGGACTGCTGCGCCTGCTGCTGGGCCAATTCGCGACGCACGTCGTCCATGTCGACCTCGCGCGCCTTCTGGATCAGCTCTTCCAGCGAAGCCTCAGGCAATGCGCCCGGCTGCGCATACAGCACAACGCCGTCCCGTACGACCATCAACGTCGGGATTGAGGAAATTCCGAACGCCGCCGCCAGGGCCTGCTCGGCCTCGGTGTCTACCTTGCCGAACACCACGTCCTCGTGGCGCTCCGACGAGCGCTCGAACACCGGCGCGAACATCCGACACGGACCACACCACTCGGCCCAGAAGTCGACGAGCACCATGCCGTCCGAGTCGACAACATCGTTGAAGTTCTCAGCGGTCAACTGCTTGGTGGCCACCAGACTCCCCTCTCCGTAGCGATACCCCTGCGGGTATTTACTTAGGGGCAACGGCGGGCCCAGGTGGACCATTCCCCGGGCCAGCGGGCCGAAGGTCCCGTCTTTACGCCGACAGCTCGCTACCGTGCAACACGGGCAGCCCGACCCGGGCGGCCTCGTCGAACTCGTCGTCGATGGCGATCACCCGGCGCCCGGCCGCATCCAGCACCGAGGCTGCGATCGAGGACCGGTAGCCGGACCGGCAATGCACCCACACCTCGCCCACCGGCACCTCGGCCAGCCGATCGAGCAGTTCATGCAACGGGATGTGCACGGTGTCCTCGATGCGGGCCTCGGCGCGTTCCTGGGTACGGCGTACATCGAGCACGACAACGGGCCGATGGTGCCGGGCCTGGGCCAGCTCGAAAAACGTCGCGGTGCCGAATGCGCGCATGCCCTCGCCGTCCGACCAGCGCCCCGCCGCCGCGGACTCCAGCCGGTCGATCCCGATCCGAACCAGCTCGCGCTGCGCCTCGGCTACCTGCTGCGCGGTATCGCCGATCAACGACAGTGGCGTCCCCCACGGAATCAGCCAACCCAGGTACGTGGCGAAATTGCCGTCAATACCGAAATTCAGCACGCCGGCCAGATGCCCCGCCGCGTAAGCAGAGCGGTGCCGTAAATCAACCACCCATTCCCCCGCGGTTATCCGGCGGCGCAATTCGGCCGCATCGGCCGGGCGGGGCGCGACCAGGTCGGGTCCGGCCGGACCCGACATATTCATCGGCGCCATATGCGCGTAATACGCGGGATAGGCGTCCAGGCCGGCCAGAAGCGAGTCCACGTAGGACTGTTCGGAGTCGGTCAGTACGGGGTTGGTCCGCTTTTCATTGCCGATCGTCGATGCCGTCGCCTCGGCCTGGGTGGACGCGCAGAAGCTGCCGAAACCGTGCGTCGGGTAGATATCCACGTTGTCCGGTAATTGGGCCGCCAGCCGCCGCGAAGACTGGTATTGGGCGTGCGCCAATTCGCTGGTGTGCGCCGGACCAAGCAGATCAGGTCGACCGGTCGCCCCGTACAAAAGCGAACCGCCGGTGAATACCGCTCGTGGCTCATCGTCCAGGCTCAGCACGTACGAAAGATGGGTGAACGTGTGGCCCGGCGTGGCGACGGCCCGCAGTGCCATCAACCGTCCGATGTGGACCGTGTCACCGTCGGCAATCGGATGGTGAGCGAACGACACGTCATCGGCACCGTTGAGGTGATATTCCGCGCCGACCAGGCGGGATAGGGCCAGACCGCCGGTGACGTAGTCATTGTGGACATGCGTCTCGAATACGTGCAGCAGCCGTACATCCTGGCTTTGCAGCAGCGCAAGCACCCGGTCGATGTCGCGCTGCGGATCGACCACGAATGCCACTTCGCCGTCGTGTACGAAATAGCTCCGGTCGCCCAGCGTTGGCGTCTCGATCGGGATGATGTCAATCACGCCCGCCTCCCATCCGCCGGCGCGGATCGGCTAAAACCTCGCGGAGCTGTCATATACCCCAAGGAATATTGGACGATCGTAGCTCCACAGTGGCCGGTCGGGCGAGGCTAGCGACGAGCCCGAGCCTGCCGTTCAGCCAGGCGCGCGCGTCGTTTCACCGAGGCCGCTTCTCGGGCCGCCTCGTACCGCTTACGCCGGATCGATTCGCCCGTGCCCGCCGGATATCCGGCCTTCAACAGCCGGCGTTCGGTCGATTCGACCAAATAAGCGGCGCTGTAGATCAATGACATCACGGCGCCACCGATAGCGGCCAGGCCGCGGATCCAGAACGGGCCAGGCAGGGCGAGCAGCACAATGAGGATCAGCGGAGCGATATAGACCAGAGATCGGACGATATGCCGTAGCACCCACGTCGGTCCGGTCGTGTCCCGCAACACCCAGTCGTGCAGATCGTCCGGCAGGCCGCCGCCTAACGCATAGCGGAGCCATTGACCTGGACCCGGACGTTTCGCCTGCGCCATGTCGGCCGTCCTTCCTCCACGAATGAGCACCATTTAGATGGTACACAAACCATTGGCCTGGCAAATTTATCGGTAGACTGGGGGCATGACCGCGGAACCGACCGAGACCGTCGACCTGCTCGCCCTGGAGCGACAGGTGTGCTTCGCGCTGGCCGTTGCCTCGCGCACCGTGATCGCCCTGTACCGCCCACTGCTCGAGCCGATGGGGCTCACACATCCGCAGTATCTGGTCATGTTGGCACTGTGGGGACGACAGCCGATGTCGGTGAAGGACCTCAGTGGCCTGTTGCAACTCGATCCGGGCACGCTCTCGCCGCTGCTCAAGCGGCTGGAGGCCGGCGGTCTGGTCACCCGGCAGCGCGACACCACGGACGAACGCCAACTTGCGGTGCGACTCACTCCGCGCGGGGTGGCGCTACGCAAGCAGGCCGAAAAGGTCCCGCCGGAGATCATGCGCCAACTCGGCATGGATTTCGACGAGCTGCAACGCATGCACGGTGACCTGTTGAAGCTCATCGCCGCCGCGACCGCCGCGCTGCCACAGGGAGACAAGCTCTAGATTTCGCACGGGAGACTTCGTACGGGAGATTTCGTACGGGAGCTGTGGCCCTAGATTTCGTCGGCGGGCATGCTCGACAGGAATTCCAGCGCGCGCAGGAAACCGCGCCGATCCGCCGCCGGTAGCCGCGCCAGCAGTTGTTCCTCCCGGTCCTGGATCGCCGCCTGCGCGGAGGCCCTGACCCGCCGTCCTTTATCGGTGAGCGACACCAGGCGCACCCGGCGGTCGGCCGGATCGGGTTCGCGCTGGATCAGACCGCGTTCCTGCAGATCGTCGAGCACGCCGATGATCCGGGTCTTGTCGGCACCGATCGACTGCGCCAGCGCGGCCTGCGTACGGGCGGGTTCTTCGTCCAATCTGGACAGTACGACGTAACCCCACATCGAGAGCTCATGCGCCTGCAGCACCGGCATCTCCGCCGCCATCAATGCCCGGGCCAACGGAGCGACCATCGCCGCCAGATCGGGCCGTCGTCGTCCAGCCATGCCGAGGAAAATACGCCTTGACCAACCATACGCTCATGCTTATCGTAAGCGCATGCGTATCATATTCAGCGAAATGCAAGAGCAGCACCGACGCGCCGCGCAGCTCACCGTCGACCTCGTATCCCAAGCCAGCAAGGAGGATCTGGCCCGGCCGACGCCATGTGCGGAGTGGACACTGGCCGACCTGCTCGCCCACATGACCGTGCAAAACCACGGCTTCGCCGTTGCCGCGACCGGCGGTGGCGCGGACCCGGAGTTGTGGCACGTCGGCCCGCTCGGAGCCGATCCGGTCGCCGACTACGCGGCCGCGACCGAGCAGCTGATCAACGCCTTCGCGGCCGACGACTTCGAAAGCCGGCTCGTCGCATTGCCCGAAATCGGTCCGGATCCGTTCCCCGCGGCCCAGGCGGTCGTCTTCCAGTTCATCGACTGCCTGGTGCACGGTTGGGACGTGGCCAGCGCGCTCGCGCTGCCGTATCGCCCGGATGCCGACCTGGTGGCGGCCGCGCTGCCGATTGCCGAAATCATTCCCAATGATGAGAACCGACTGCAGCCAGGTGCCGCATTTCGGCCTGCCCTCGGCGTACCCGATGAAACCGCTGCGCTGGACCGGATTCTGTTGTTGCTCGGGCGGTCACCAAGCTGGCCTAGTGATCGTCGGTCCGCGCTCTGACAATGATCGGAACGTCCCCGCGACAGCCGATTCGGGTCTCGAACTCCGAGCGGCCGGACTTGAATTTCACCCTGACCACAGCGTTCGGTCCACGTTGGACATCGTCGACTTCGTAGCCCTGGTCCGGGGTCCACGACTGCAGGGTCGCCTGCCCGCCGGCGCACCCGGCGACGACGCTGCCACCCCCGACCTGCAGTACCCGGGCGCGCGATTCGCGGGTCGTTGTACCTCGGGTGGCCGATGGCCTGCTGGTCGGCGTTCTGCTGGAGGGCGCGGGTGTCTGGGTCGCTTGGGCCAGGGCCTTCGCGACCGCCTGGTCGGACAGCGGCGACGTCGTCGAGCCGGCGATGCCGTTGCCGATCGCGCCTATCGCGAAGACGCCGGCGGTGATGGCCGCGGCGGCGGTAGCCAGCCAGCCGAGCACGGCCAGGGCGGTACGAGAAGGGCGAGCCACCAGACCACCATGCCGGGCCGTCGGTTAAAGCAGGGTTAAAGCGACACTAGCTGACCGGTCCCGATTCGTCGGCCGGGCTACGGTGCACGCGTGGCCCACGTACTGCTGGTCGAGGACGATGCGACGATCCGTACCGCTCTGGTACGGGCGCTGGGCGAGCGTGGACACGCCCTGGCCTCGGCCGGAACAGCGATGGCCGGACTACACCAGGCCGTGTCCGACCGGCCCGAACTCGTAGTGCTCGACCTCGGGCTACCCGACCTGGATGGCCTGGAGTTGTTGCGGATGCTGCGGGCCGTATCCCGGGTGCCGGTGATCGTGGCGACCGCGCGCGAGGAGGAGACCGAGATCGTCCGGGTCCTCGATGCCGGCGCGGACGACTATCTGGTCAAACCGTTCTCGGCGGCGCAACTGGACGCGCGGATCCGGGCGGTACTGCGGCGCAGCGTCGAGGCCGATGGCGCGGCCGAGGTCGTGGTCGGCGGGTTGCGGATCAACCCCGGCGCGCGCGAGGCGGCGCTGGAGGGTCAACGGTTGACGCTGACGCCGCGCGAATTCGACCTGCTGCACTATCTGGCGGCCCGGGCCGGCACGGTCGTGAGCAAGCGGGAGCTGCTGACCGAGGTGTGGCAGGTGCCGTACGGAGGCGCGGACAAGACGGTCGATGTGCACCTGTCCTGGCTGCGCCGCAAGCTGTCCGAAACCGCCGATGCGCCACGGTATTTGCAGGTCGTACGCGGCGTCGGGGTCAAGCTGACCGCGCCGGAACGATGAGACGCCGGCTCGCCCTGCTGGTCGCGGCCACCACGTCGCTGGTGCTCGTGGCGTTCGTGGTGCCGCTCGCGGTCCTGGTACGGAACGTCGCGGCCGACCGGGCGGTGACTGCGGCGACGTTGGAAGCCAACGCGCTCAGCACGGTCGTGGCCACCACCGACCTGCCGACGCTGGACCTCGCCTTGGACCGGATCAACGCCTCGGCCGGGCATCCGGTCACGGTGTTCATGCCCAGTGGCAAGCGGATCGGAGCACCAGCCACGGCGTCGCCGGCCGTGGAACTGGCCGCCCGCGGGCGCAGCCTGAGCGCGACCGCTCCCGGCGGCCGGGAAATCCTGGTCGCGGTGGCCGGGCTCTCCGGCGGTACGGCCGTGATCCGGACGTTCGTTCCCAATTCCGAGCTACGGCACGGCGTCGGCCGGGCCTGGCTGATCCTGGCTGGGCTCGGGTTGGTGTTGATCGCGATCGGTGCGCTGGTGGCCGGCCGGCTGGCCCGCACGCTGGTCCACCCGATCGACGAGCTGGCCGGCGTATCGCACCGGCTGGCCCGTGGCGAGTTGGAGGCGCGAGCTCGCCCGGCCGGACCGCCCGAGGTACGCGATGTCGCGCTCGCGTTGAACCACCTGGCCGATCGGATCCGGGAGCTGTTGCGGGCCGAACGCGAATCCGTAGCCGATATCTCGCATCGGCTGCGTACCCCGTTGACCGCGTTGCGGCTGGACGTGGAGTCGCTCGCCGATCGGCGCGAGGGCGAACGGATCGGCGCCAGCGTGGATGCTTTGGAACGGGCCGTCACGGCCGTGATCGCGCAGGCCCGCCAGCACAGCGCCGAAGCGGCCGCGTGCGATGCCGCCGCGGTCGTAGCCGACCGGGTCCGGTTCTGGTCGGTGTTGGCCGACGATACGCAGCGGGCTCTCGAACTGGAGCGCGTCGCCGGTCCGCTCCCGGTCGCGTTGCCGCAGGCGGATTTGGCCGCGTGCATCGATGCGTTGTTAGGGAACGTTTTCGCGCATACGCCGGACGGCACGGGGCTCGCGGTCGGTTTGAGTTCCCGGCCCGGCGGTGGCGCGCGGTTGACGATTACCGACCACGGGCCCGGTTTCCCGTCAGCCGCGCTACAGCGTGGAGTGAGTGGGGCCGGTTCGTCCGGGCTCGGGCTGGATATCGCCCGCCGGGCGGCTCAGACCTCCGGTGGCGAATTGTTTTTGGGTTCCGGCGCGGACGGCGGCGCCCGGGTGACCGTCGAGTTGGGACCGCCGAATTTAACGGTTCCTTAGCCCTCCGGCAGCGCGCCAATAGCCGGCGTCCGACGAGTCTGGGCCGCGTCAGGTCAACTTCGTTCGCGGAGGTCAACCAATGCGTAAGACACTGCTCGTCACCGGAATCACCGGAGCGCTCGCGATCGGCGGCACCAGTGCGGCCCTGGCCAGCACATCAACCCCGGCTCCATCAGCCCAGTCCGCATCAGCCCAGTCCACATCAGCCCAGTCCACATCAGCCCAGTCGGTGTCGTCCCAGTCCACAGTGGACCGTAGGACGGCTGCGATCAGCCGGGCCAGCGCCGAACGAATCGCGTTGCGGCAGGTGCCTGGATCGCGGGTTCGCGAGGCCGAATTAGAACGGGAACACGGCCGGCTGATCTGGGACGTCGAATTGCTGAAAAACCGGATCGGATACGAGGTGGAGATTTCCAGTGGCGGGAAGGTGCTGAAAGTCGAGCGGCGCTCGGACGACCATCGAGGGCGGGACCGGAATCACGACCGCGACGACGACCATGGCCACGATCGCGGTCACGAACAGAACGACGACCGGGGTCACGACCGCTGATTAGCAACCCGCTCAGGACCTGAGTTCGGCATCCCCAATCCGCACCTGTGTCTCTGCTCCAACGTATGGAGCAGAGACACAGGCCGCGCAGAACGACCCTCGGATCGACTCTTTCTCGTCGGGCTGCGGCCGATTACACCCGGCCTACCGCCTTGTGCACGAACAATTCCCCGAAAGCGGGAATCGACAAGCACCCCTCGGCTCCGGCGCACAACAATCCGACCCGGGGTAGGCCGGTCGACGTCTCATAGACGAGATCCCGCGAGAGCCAGTCGGGTGGAAACTTTGCGTTGAAGTCATACAGCGATTAGATCGGGAAGAACGGCTTGAACACGTCGATAACCACCCGCTTGGCCAATCGCTGCCCCGGTGCGAAATGCAGCTGTCAGCAACCTGCGCAGAATCGCGCGTAGAGGATCCCGAATGCGGCCTACCCCCAAGGCTCATACGGCAAAATGTTAGCAGCGCACCGACCGCGCAGCGCCGATTCGAGAGCGTTGATCACTGAATCTCGACATTCGTGATGAGCGCGCCGTGACGACTCAGGCGCTGCCGTCCGGCCGAAAGGCATGCCATGCACTGGATTGTCGAGCGATACCAGCACCTAATAGTTGATCCTGGAAAACAGCCGCTATTCCTCTTGTTGGTCGGGTTGATTGGCTCGTTTCTTTTCATCCGCACCAGTACGCGGATGATTCGGGCCAAGGTGTCTTGGTGGCCCGGCAACGTGTCAGCCGGAAGCGTGCACCTGCACCACGAATTTTTCGGCATTATCACGATGCTGGTGACGGGAATTCTGGGATTCTGGTTCGACACCAGCGGACCGTGGCGCAACATTCTGGCGCTGGGATTCGGCATCGGCGCTGGCTTGGTGCTGGATGAGTTCGCACTGCTGCTGCATCTGAAGGACGTCTACTGGACCAACGAGGGACGGTCGTCGCTCACTGCGGTCATTCTGGCCACCGCGGCTACGTTGGTCGTGCTGTTGGGAGTTATTCCGTTTGGCATCGGCGATGCATCGAATTCACAAGATTCCGGTCGTTGGTCCATTGTCAGCTCGGTGCTGATCAACCTCGCCTGTACTGTGATCACGGCATTCAAAGGCAAAACCTGGCTCGCGCTGCTGAGCGTGGTATTTCCGCTGGCCGGGCTCATCGGCGCGATCCGGCTGGCGCGACCGGCCAGTCCGTTCGCGCGTTGGCGCTACAGCAGCCGGCCCAGCAAGGCCGAACGCGCGACCGAACGAGAAGCGCGATGGGCGCGGCGCCGGCGCTCGACCTACAACGCGATTGCCGGCGCGCCCAGCAAGATCACCGCATCCAACCGTTCGTGACGGTCACACTGTCCGAAATGGACGATCCATAACGTATGTGCCGACCATCGTCCTGCGGATACATGGGTCAAACGACTCTGTCCACGTCGGACAGTTCGTCGTCCCATGAAGGAGAACACCCGCCGGCAGGCGGGGTGCGTAAGGCCGTCCCGTAAGGAGTGGACGATGATGGAATCGACGGACTACCCAGTTCGGGTCAACGCCCGACTCGATCCCAAGCTGTCCCGCTGGCTCTGGCTGCTGAAGTGGCTCCTGGCGATACCGCATTGGATCGTGTTGTTCTTTTTGTGGATCGCGTTCTTCGTGGTCACGGTGATCGCGTTTTTCGCGATTTTGATTACCGGCCGCTATCCTCGCGCACTTTTCGACTTCAACCTCGGTGTGCTGCGTTGGTCGTGGCGGGTCAGCTACTACACATACAGCGCACTTGGCACCGACCAGTACCCGCCGTTCAGCCTCGAAGAAAAGCCGGATTACCCAGCCCACCTGGAGATCGACTACCCCGAGCACCTCTCCCGCGGCCTCGTTCTGGTGAAATGGTGGCTGCTGGCTATTCCGCATTACATCATCATCGGACTGTTTGCCGGCTCCCAGATATGGGGCGGAACCGGGGTGAACCATTGGCAATGGACCTGGGGCGGCGGGTTGATCGGCATCATGGTGCTCATCGCCGCGGTAATTCTGCTTTTCACCGACCGCTATCCGCAGACGATCTACGACTTTGTCATGGGCATGAACCGCTGGGTGCTGCGCGTTGCGGCCTACGCAACGCTGATGACCGACGCCTATCCCCCGTTCCGGCTGGACATGGGCGGCTCGGAGGCTCGGCTGCCTATTGAGCCTATTCCGACGAGCGCCGGACCCGGCGCCATTCCCGAACCGGTACCACCGCAACCAGTACACACGGTCTCGTAACCAGAACCCTCTCGATACCGCGCCCGTTCACACCCACCGACGAATGGGTGTGAGCGGGCGCGGGCAATGTCAGGGAGCCGCCATTCGTCAAGGTGCCCGTCGGCGGGGCCGGCGAACCTGCATAGTCGGTTGTTTGCCGCCGGGGATGGCGGATCGTCGCCGAAGGTCGAGCCGAAACTTTTGGATCCGTCAACGACTTGACACAGGCCGCACTCTGGGATACGTCGACTCCTGGCAGCGTGCATCACCGGAAATTTGGGCCAGAATTATGGTTCCGCCCTCAACGCCCGCTCCCGTTTAGCTGTCTCTATTCATGTCTGACAGATATGGGGGCGAGATGGCGGGCCAGTCATCAGATTTTGACGAGTTCGTTCGGACACGATCCACAGCTTTACTGCGTACCGCTTATCTACTCACTGGAGACAAAGGGCACGCAGAAGATCTCCTACAGGACGTGTTTGCAGCGATGTATGCCCGGTGGCGGTCGATCCGTACGTCACCCGAGGCTTATGCCAGGCGTGCGCTCGTTCACCGCTCGATCAACAGATGGCGGCGCCTGGGTGCGATTCGATTCACGGCGATGCCGCAAGATCTGGCCGCGCCCGAGGATCCCATCAGCCGCCTCACGGCCCGAGACGCGATCGTCCGCGCGCTGATGCAGCTATCTCCACGGCAACGGGTCGCGTTGGTATTGCGCTATTTCGACGATTTATCCGAAGCGGAGGCAGCTGCGGTTATGGGTTGCAGCGGCGCAACGGTACGAAGTCATGTTGCGACAGGTCTTGCCCGGCTACGTGCAATGCCTGATTTCAATGCCGCACCTACCACAGCAGGAGACAACCGATGATCAACGAACAGAGGCTAGGAGAACTAATGCGTTCCGGCACAGAACATGTACAGCCCAGCCCCGACCTACTGATTGCCGCCAAACGCGCGGGAGTACGTCGCCGCCGACTCAGCGTGGCCGGTGCAACGGTGGCCGCGGTGGTGGCACTTGGTGGAACTGGGGCCGCTGCGGCCGAGATCCATGCCAGCCACGCGCACAGCGGCACGCCAGCGGCCGTTCAGCAGACTCGCGTTGGCTGGTACGGCAGCTGGCGTGTGGGTAGCGCCGACTCGTATTGGAAGACCGGGCCCGCACTGGCCAAGCAACTCCGTGCGCTGGATCATGCGCCTCGGCCAGCGGGAACAAAGGCCGATTGGTACGTTTACGGTACGAGCAACGGTCGCCGATTCGTCCTGGACAATGTCGGATCTAGGCTGTATTTGACCTATCTGACGGCCGGCCAGCCACATGCGATCACGCAAACACTTCCACTAGCCTTTATCAAAGACATCTCTATTCCCCTCGTTGTTCAACTGAATGCACAGTTCGGGTCGCAGTATCTTGCAGTGCAGCCGCAAAGTGCCATCAGCTATCAGCTCAAGGGCCAGGCTTTCCGTTCCGTCGGTCGCAACGCGGCCCTCATCCCGCGCGATGCCGCCGCAGTTCGGGCCGTACAACGATCGAGAAAGACCACGATGATCCTGGGCGTGCACCACAACCATGTCGTTCATGGTGGATGATCGCTAGCCACGTACTTGGCGGGTTGCTCCGATGCGGCGCGCCGGCGGCGCGATCACGATTACAGCGCAGGACGTAGCGGATACGAGGGCATGCTATGTCCTGCGCGGCAATCGGGCCGGCTGGAAAGCAGCCGCTAATGGTGGTAGGCGTGCACGACCGCATGGCCCCGGCCGCGTCCGATCAGGACCCGGTTGATTGGCGTGGTCACCACGAACGCGATCACCAGCGACAATGCCAGCGAACCCCAGAACAACGTCTGCGAAAGACCCGCGTCGAGGGCACCGGGGATCGACGCCACGACCGTGTTGTCCGCGATCTCCATCACCAGGATCGAGACGGTGTCGGCGGCGAACGCGATCCGGATCGCCTGGCGCAGCGGCAATCCGGCGTGCAGCACCGACTGCATGGTCAGGCTGTAGCCGAACAGGAACGCCAACACCACCGACAGCGCGATCGTGGCGCCGTTGCCCCAACCGGCCGCCGTCGCGATCACCATGCCGAGCACCTCGCCGATCGCGCAGCCGGTCAGGCAGTGCAGGGTCGCCGACGCCGCCTGCCGCCAAGTCGTCTCGTGTCGCATAGTGCCGCCTCCATACCAGTAGGGGGTATGGGTATAGCTATACGCGAGCTGTCAAGCCACGGCAAGACGTTTCGTACGACTCAGCGACCGAGCTGCGAAGCGAGCCGGTCGAGGAAGACGCGCTGGCCCTTGACGATCTTGTCCCGGGCGGCACCGGCGAGGTCGAACCAGCCCGCCCGGTCGATCTCCGGGAACTGCTGGATCCGCCCGGAGCCACGCGGCCATTCCATCTCGAACGTCCCCGCGACGACCTGCGCCGGGTCGAGGTCGCCGGCCAGCGCCCAGATAGTCACGATCTTGCCGCTGGATTGACGCGCCTCACCCAACGCGAGCCAGTCGCCGGCCGGCACGGGCAGACCCAACTCCTCGGTGAACTCCCGCCGGGCGGCCGCTTCGGGCGTCTCGTCCGGCTCGTACTCACCCTTGGGCACCGACCAGGCGCCCGCGTCCCGGCGCGCGAAGAACGGCCCACCCATATGGCCCAGGAGCACCTCGATTCCGGCGGAGGAGGTACGGAACAACAGAATTCCCGCGCTGCGCTTTCCGGCCATGGCTCCGGAGTCTGCCCTATCCGGGCACCGGTGCCGCGTCATCCCCGGCGAACTCTTCGTCGAAGGTGAGGCACAACCGCAGCCCGCCGGTCGGCCGCGGTGTGAGCTCAAGGGTGGCGCGATGAGCCCGGGCGACCGCGACCACCATCGCCAGCCCCAACCCGGACCCACTCCCGGTGGTCCGATCGCTGGCGCCGCGCCGGAAGGGCTCGAGCAACTCCGGAACCCGGCCCGCCTCGTACCGGACGCCGTCGTTCTCGACGACGAGCCGATTCCCGAACAACTTCACCCGGATCGCTCCACTGTGGACATTGTGCCGAACCGCATTGCGGAATACGTTGCTCAGCAGGACATCCAGCAGCACCCGGTCGCCGGTCACCGACACCGAATGCACTGACGTACGAATATCCAATTCCCGATCGCGTGCTTCGTCGGCAACCGCGGCCAACGCGGCCCGAACCCGCTGATCCAGCGCGATCCGCTCTACCTCGCCCAATCCATTGTCGGCCCGGGCCAGCGTCAGCAGGCCGGCGACCAACTCCTCCTGACGATCCAGTGTCGCCAGTAGACCAGGCACGATTTCGGTGAATTCGGCCGACGCCTGCGGATCACGGGCAGCGACCTCGATCAACGTACGTTGGGTCGCGATAGGCGTATGCAGTTCATGACTGGCGTTGGCAATGAAATGCCGCTGCGAGGTGAACGCGTCGTCGAGGCGGGCGAGCATGTCGTTGAATGTCTCGGCCAATTCCCGCATTTCATCCGGCGGTCCGTGCAATGGAATCCGTTCGTGCAGCGATCGGCCGGAAATACGCCGGGCGGTTGCCGATACGGCATGCACCGGCCGCAGCGCCCGCCCGGCCATCAGATATCCCAGTCCTACAGCCAGTACGGTCATGGTGATCAACGCGATGCCCGACTGGGTGAGCATTTGCCGTTCGGCGGTACGCCGGGCCTCGGCCTTGGCTTCGTTCAGAAGCTCGCTGACGGTCTGACCATTCTTGGCTCGCATATTCTTCGCCCTGGCCAACGCGGTCGCCGATTTCTTCTGCAACGTCGCCGCCACGCTCGGGTCAGCCGCGTTGGTCGGAACGACCCAAACGGCCGAGGAACGTTGGCTGTTCTGCAGCCGTTCGTGCACCAGCCCCAAGTCGATGGCGAGCATCGCACCGCCGGCCACCACGAACAACAGTCCATAGAGGAGGGTCAGCCGAGCCCGGGCGGTCAGTCGATATCTGCTCTTCACGGTATCCGGTACCCCGCTCCGACGACGGTGTCGATAACCGGCGGCGACCCGAGTTTGTGCCGGAGCCGCATGACGACGACCCGCATACTGTTGCTGAACGGATCGGCGTTTTCGTCCCAGGCTCGTTCCAACAGCTCCTCGGCCGAAACCACCGCGCCGTCGGCGTTCATCAATACGGTCAACACCTGAAACTCCTTGGGCGACAGGCGAATGACCTCACCACGGCGGGTCACCAATCGGCGGGCAACATCCAGCACGATGCCGGCTCGCTCCACAATGGGCGGTCGGGCCGGCGTGCTGCGCCGACCCAACGCGTGCACCCGGGCGACTAGTTCGGCGAACGCGAACGGCTTGGCCAGATAGTCATCCGCGCCCAACCGCAGGCCGTCCACCCGGTCCTGTACGCCCCGGGCCGCGGTGAGCATCAGCACCCGGGTCACGCCATCGGCGGTGGCGACGATATGCCGGCATACCTCGTCGCCGTCTCGGATCGGCAGATCGCGGTCAAGCACCACGACGTCATAGCGGGTAACCGAAACGGACTCGATCGCGTGCTCACCGTCGTAACTGACGTCGACGCTGAGATTTTCCTGCCGTAACCCGCGCGCGATCGCGTCGGCCAGTAGCCGTTCATCCTCAACGACGAGCACCCGCATCGACAGTCCTTTCCTCCGACCCTTCAGTTAACACCGCCCGGGATAACCACGGGTTAAACGCGTGCGTTCATGCTGCTGTTACGCCCGTCTCGCCATTCTGTCCCCGCGCCGCGGCCGAACGCGCCGGCGCTGAAAGGGGACTATCCCAATGCACGTTCCTCGCGCCGTCATGGTCGCGCTCCTGATGGCGACCGTGGTCACTGGGTGCAGCACGGGTTCCGGGCATCCATCGAAGGCGAAATCCTCGACGGACCCGGGCGACCAACAGGTGGCCTATGCCCGCTGTATGCGCCAACACGGCGTCAACATGCCTGATCCGGGCGGCAGCGGTTCGATGCGAATCCAAACGAAAAAAGGTCAGACGATGCAGGACATCCAGGCCGCGATGGCCGCCTGCCGGTCCAAACGGCCGACCAACGGCGGCAGCGGCGGCGCGGCCGGGAAGAGCACGCTCAACCTGGTGGCGTTCGCCCGGTGCATGCGCCAACACGGCGTAGATATGGCCGATCCGCAGCCGAACGGCAGCGGCGGTTTCCGCTTTTCCCTGCCACGTAACGCGAAATCGAATCCGCGCTTCGCCACGGCCGAACGGGCCTGCGCCAAGTATTTCCCGATGGCCGGCCAGTTGGCCCAGAAATGAAGGCGGTACGGCTTTCTCTCGTCGCTGTCGTGGTAGTCATCGCGGCCGGCGCGATCGCTTGGAGGTACGGCGAATCGGACCCCGGCGCCAATGCCGAGCCCGTACGACACACCTCATTGCCGACGGCGTTGGTGACCCGCGGGACGCTCACCGAAACCACGCAGGTCGACGGCACCCTGGGCTACGCCGGCGACTACAGCCTCATCGGTTACCGGGCCGGCACGTTGACCTGGCTGCCGACGAACAATACGACGCTGCGTCGGGGCCAGGCCGTCTACCACGTCAACCAGCGGGCAATTCCCTTGCTGTACGGGGATGTGCCGCTGTATCGCCCGTTGGCAACCGGATCGAACGGGTCGGACGTGGCGGAATTGGAGCGCAACCTGGTCGCACTCGGTTATGCCGACCGGGACGACCTGACCGTGGATGCCCACTACACCGACTACACGGCCGCGGCGGTACGACGGTGGCAGGCGGCGCTCGGCGTGGCCCGGACCGGCCGGATCGCACCGGGTGACGCGGTGGTGACGCCCGGCCCGATCCGGATCACCGGAACCCGCGCCAGCGTGGGGCAACCGGCCGCGCCCGGTCAGGTCGTCGCGACCGCGACCGGTACCACGCGCAATGTGCAGGTCGACCTGGAATTGGCCGATCGCAGCTACGCCCACACCGGGGAGCGGGTGAGCGTCGAACTGCCCAGTGGTCAGGAACTGTCCGGCCGTATCACCGACATCGGCAGCGTGGCTACGTCCACAGGAGACAATCAGAATTCCCAGGATTCGCAGCAGAACGAGACCGTTCCGATGGAGGTGACGCTGACCGGAGACACCACCGCCGTGCACGACCTCGACGGCGCCCAGGTCAATGTCAATCTGATTTCCCAACAGGCTCGGGACGTATTGTCTGTGCCGGTCGAGGCGCTGCACGTGGCCCAGAACGGCGATTTCTACGTCAACGTCAGCGGACACCGGCTCACCGTCCACACAGGACTATTCACCTCCGGGCGGGTCGAGGTCAGCGGAACCGGGCTGCGGGCCGGAGTGAGGGTCGAGGTGCCGCGGATATGACGGTGCTGCAACTGCGCGGCGTACGAAAACAATACGGCGAGTTGGAAGTACTGCACGGAATTGATCTGACCATCGACGCCGGCGAATTGACCGCTGTAGTAGGGCCGTCCGGATCCGGGAAAACGACCTTGCTGCAGCTGATGGGGACACTCGATCAGCCCAGCGCCGGCAGCGTATTCATCGCCGGGCAGGACGCCGCCGCAATGAGCGACCGCGAACGGTCCGCGCTGCGGGCCCGGCAGATCGGGTTCGTATTCCAGCAATTCTTTCTCACCCCGACTCAGTCCGCTGTGGACAATGTCGGCAACGGCCTGCTGTACACCGGTCTGCCGCGGGCGCAGCGACGGGCGCGAGCGGCCGAGGCGCTGGGCCGGGTCGGCCTGGGCCACCGGCTGGCGCATCGACCCGGGGAGCTGTCTGGTGGTGAGCGGCAACGGGTCGCGCTGGCCCGAGCCGTGGTCGGCCGACCGGCGGTGGTGCTCGCCGACGAGCCGACCGGCAACCTCGACAGCAACTCCGGCGCCGCGATCGTCGACCTGCTGCGGGAACTGCACGCGGCCGGCACCACGATCGTGGTCATCACGCACGACACCGGCCTGGCCGCCGCGCTGCCGCGCCGGATCGGCATGCGTGACGGGGTTATCGAGGCCGACTCATGACCGCGCGATCCCGACTGCGGGGCGTCGACGTGCTGCGGCTCGGACTGCTCGGGCTGCGCGGGCGGCCACTCCGGGCGGCGCTGTCGGCGTTGGGAATCACGATCGGCATCGCGGCCGTGGTCGCCGTGCTCGGCATCTCCGCCTCCAGCCAATCCGCCCTGCTGGCGCAGATCGACGCGCTCGGAACGAACATGCTGACGGTGACGCCGGGCCAAACGCTGTTCGGGCAGAGCGCACAGCTGCCGGCCACCGCGCCGGGCATGGTCGGCGGGATTCCCGGCGTGGACCAGGTCGCCTGGACCGGGGCGATCGCCACCTCGGTGTACGGCAACGCGCACGTCCCGACGGAGGACTCCGGCGGCATCGCGGTCGCGGCCGCGAGCCCGAACCTGCCGGCCGTGCTGAACGTTCCGGTGCGGTCCGGACACTGGCTGACCCCTGCCACCAGCCGGTTTCCGACCGTCGTACTCGGGGCGACCGCGGCCCGGCGGCTGGGCATCGCCGACGTGGCGGGCGCGCCGGCCGTATGGCTGCACGACCGGTACTGGACCGTGGTCGGCATCCTGGCCCCGGCGACCCTGGCCCCCGACCTGGACTCGGCCGCGCTGGTCGGTGAGCCGGCCGCGGTCACGTACCTGGACTACCAACAGCACCCGAGCACGGTCTACGAACGGTCGACCGACGGCCGGGTGTCCGCGGTCCGGCAGGTGCTGGCGCAGAGCGCCGACCCAGCCCATCCGGAGGAGGTGCAGGTTTCCCGGCCTTCCGATGCACTGGTGGCGCGGGCCAAGGCGAAGACCGCGTTCACCAACCTGTTCCTCGGGCTCGGCGCGGTGGCGCTGCTGGTCGGCGGGGTCGGCATCGCCAACGTCATGGTGATCAGCGTCTTGGAACGGCGCAGCGAAATCGGCCTGCGCCGGGCCCTGGGCGCAACCCGGATGCACGTTCGGCTGCAGTTCCTGACCGAGGCGCTGCTGCTGACCGGACTCGGCGGGTTCGGCGGTGTCGTGGCCGGCGCCGGGATCACGATCGGGTACGCGCAGTTGCGGGGTTGGGCGACAACGATTCCGGCGAGCACGCTGGCCGGGTCGCTGGCCGCGTGCGTGTTCATCGGCGCGATCGCGGGGCTCTATCCGGCCGCCCGCGCCGCCCGGCTCGCCCCGACCGAGGCGCTGAATACTGTCTAATCAGCGCAGGCGGCGGCCCGCGCGACCAGCAGCTCACGTTCCCGGTCGTTGCGGGCCAGGCCGGCCGCCCGTTCGAATTCGGTACGCGCCTCGGCGATGCGCCCGAGCTTGGCCAACAGGTCGCCGCGCACGCTGGGCAGCAGGTGGTAGTTCTTCAGCGACGGCTCGTCCAACAACTGGTCCAGCAGCTCCAAGCCGGTCTCCGGCCCGAACGCCATGCTCAACGCGACGGCCCGGTTCAACTCGACCACCGGCGAGGGCGCCGTCTCGGCCAATACTTCGTACAGCGCGGCGATCCGGAACCAGTTCGTCTCCTCCGCCGTGCCGGCCCGGGCGTGACAGGCGGCGATCGCGGCCTGCAGTACGTACGGACCGGGCTTGTCGGTCAGCTCGTACGCCCGATCCAGCCCCTGCAGACCACGGTGGATCAACACCTGATCCCACTTGCCCCGGTCCTGATCCAGCAGCAACACCGGTTCGCCGTCCACGCCGACGCGGGCCCGCGACCGGGAGGCCTGCAACTCCATCAACGCGACCAGGCCGTGCACCTCGGGCTCCGTCGGCGCCAGACCGGCCAGAATTCGCCCGAGCCGCAACGCCTCCTCGCACAGCGCCGGACGGATCCAGTCCTCACCGGCGGTGGCGGCGTACCCCTCGTTGAAGATCAGATAGATGACCTCCAGCACCGAACCGAGCCGGTCCGCGATGTCGGCCTTGGCCGGCTGCTCGAACTGGATATCCGCCTTGGCCAGCGTCTTTTTGGCCCGCACGATGCGTTGCGCGACCGTCGATTCGGCGACCAGGTAGGCCCGCGCGATCTCGTCGGTGGACAGACCGCCGAGCAGCCGCAGCGTCAGCGCGACCCTGGCCTCGGTCGAGAGCGCCGGGTGGCAGGAGATGAACATCAGCCGCAGCAGGTCATCGCCGACCTGATCGTCCAGCGCGGATTCCAGGTCGGGCGGGGTGAGCTCCTGCGCCTCCAGCTCGCGGGCGATTTCCTGCTGCTTACGTTCCAATCGTTGCTGGCGGCGCAGCATGTCGATGGCGCGGCGTTTCGAGGTGGTCATCAGCCACGCGCCGGGGTTGGTCGGCACGCCGGACTCGGGCCACTGTTCGAGCGCGGCGACGAGGGCGTCCTGGGCCAGCTCCTCGGCCAGCCCGACATCCCGCACCATCCGGGTGAGCCCGGCGATCAACCGGGCCGACTCGATCCGCCAGACTGCCTCGATCGCGCGATGCGTATCAGGTGCCGACACCGCCCCATCTCAACAGTTCCCCGGGGCAGCGGGCAAGGCAGGTCGGCACCGCCCGTCGTACCTACGCGGGCGGTGCCGTTACCTGCTGTTTCTTACTGGTTCTTCTCGCCCTTGGCCCGGATCCGCTCCTCCTGCTCGCGCAACTCGGGCGTGAACGCCTCGCCGAAGTCGTCCGCCTCGAAGATCTGACGCACCTGGACCTCGGCGTCGACGAACGGGGCCCGCTTGAGCCAGTCGAGGACCTCCTCACGGGACCCGGCCTGCAGCAGCCAGTAGCCGGCGACCAGTTCCTTGGCCTCGGTGAACGGGCCATCCACCACGGTCGCCTTGCCGCCCGAGTACTTGACCTTCGCGCCGTTCGAGGTCGGGTGCAGGCCCTCGCCACCGAGCATGATGCCGGCGTTGACCAGTTCCTCGTTGAACTTGCCCATTGCGGCGAGCTCTTCCTCGGTCGGCATCACGCCGCCCTCGGTGCTCTCGTCGCCCATGACCATCGCCAGGAATCGCATCGTGTTCTCCTTTGAATTCTCACGGTTCGGTGTGTGGTGCCAGGCGGTGTAGCCCAGCCTGTACCAACGCATCGAACACGCGCAGCCGAGATCGACACGTCGCCGGAAAAATCTCGCGACGGGTGACGATTGACGATTGACCTCAACCAAGCTTGAGGTTGCACAGTGAGTCGTATCCGTTCGTCGAAAGGCCACCCATGCACGCCATCCGGCAGTACGTCTTCGGCCCGCCCGAGAACCTCCAGTACGAGGAGGTCGCCGATCCGCACCCGGCCGCGGGGCAGGTGCGGATCGCCGCGCGGGCCTGCGGGGTGCATTTGGTCGACACGATTCTGCGGGCCGGCCAGGGCGGTGGTCATTTCCAGCTGCCCGACCTGCCGATGACGCCGGGACGAGAGGTCGCCGGGATCATCGACGAGGTCGGCGACGGGGTCGACGAGCGGTGGCTCGGGCTGCGGGTGGTGGCGCATCTGGGGCCGGCCAGCGGCGGGTACGCCGAGTTCGCGGTGACCTCGGTTGAGGCGGTGCACGCGCTGGCCGACTCGGTGTCCGACGCGGCCGCCGTGGCCATGGTCGGTACCGGCCGGATGACGATGGGCATCCTCGAGGTGGCGCAGCTGCGGCCCGACGATGTGGTGCTGGTGACCGCGGCGGCCGGCGGGATCGGGACGCTTTTGGTGCAGGCGGCGCATCACCTCGGCGCGACCGTGGTCGGGGTGGCCGGCGGTGCGGCCAAGGTCGACCGGGTCCGGTCGTCGGGCGCCGACGTGGCGGTCGACTACACCGCACCGGACTGGGTCGAGGCCGTACGTAAGGGCCTGGGCGGTCACGACATCACGGTGGCGCTGGACGGGGTCGGCGGCGCAGTCGGCCGGGCTGCCTTCGACCTGCTTGGCCCGGGCGGACACCTGGTCACCTTCGGCTGGTCCTCCGGGCAGCCGACCGAATTCAGCTCGGCCGACCTTTTCCAGCGGGGCCTCGCGGTCACGGTCGCGGTCGGGCCGCGGATCCTCCGGCTGCCCGGCGGTCTGCGGGCGCTGGAGGAACTGGCCCTGGCCGAGGCCGCGGCCGGAACGCTGGTACCGGCCGTGACGACATTCCCGCTCAGCGACGCGCCGGCGGCCCACACCGCGCTGACCGAACGCAACACGATCGGCAAGGTCGTACTGCTGCCCTAACGTTTCGGATACGCCGGCACCGGGCCGCTGCATCTGCTCACCTCCTACGATGGGAAATGTCAGGCCAGAGTTTTATCGCGCCCGGGGTGGGAAATCCCGTTCTGCCCCAGGAAAACCACTGAAGAACGCTCCAGAAAGCCGTTCCATGAATTATCCGCATCACGGCATTTCACAGCCCATATGACCGGAGCCGTGGACCGGCGCTACCCGCTGGATGCGATTGTGGCGCGGCAATTGCGCGATCCGAACGTGCGCTGGGGAATGGGCGAGGCCGCGACCGTGGTGTTCGGCTTCTTCGGCGTACTCGTCGTCGGAGCGGTGATCGTGGTCGCGGCCGGGTTGCCGGGCGTGACGTTTACGGTCGTCGCCTACGCGGCTGAGCTGGGCCTGCTGGTCGGGGTCGGCCGGACGGTGGTGCGCCAGACCGGCAGCTGGTCGTCGGCATTCGGCTGGGGTAGACCGGAAAGACACGACATACCGCTCATCGGGCTGTGGCTGGTGCTTTCGTACCTATCCCGGATTTTGGTGACGGTGGTGGTGGAGTACGTCGTGCCGCAGGCGCGCAACGAAACCGTCTCGAATGTCCCGGTCCACGTTGATACGCCGACGATCGTCATTTCGGCGGTTTTCAGCATTTTGCTGGCGCCGCCGCTGGAAGAGCTGATCTTCCGTGGGGTGGCGCTGCGGGCCGTCATGCGCCGGTACGGATTTCTCCCGGCCGCTTTTGGCAGTTCGATTCTGTTCGGTCTCGGGCACGCCTGGCAGGAACCCACGCCGGCGTCCGCGTTGCTGATCACGGTCACGATGGCGACGTTCGGCTTCACCCAGTGCTGGCTGGTGCGGCGCACCGGTCGGCTCGGGCCGGCGATCGCGGTGCACGCCCTGCTGAACACGTTGGCGTTCGGGCTCGCGTTCACTGCCTGAGCATCAGCCGATGCAGGTTGGACCGGCAATTCTCCGCAAATGGCACTTCGCCGTGCTGGTAGGCCCAAACGACGATGAACAACATCGTGAACGCGGCACAGGCTCGTAATATCGCCGCTTGCCGGCCCGTCGCTGTACGGCACTGTCCATTCCGGACTGCAGCGCAACTTCGCCCGGCAGCCCGGAGAGCAGCAACGCCTGCACATCGTCGTTGTAGGCCCGCAATCGCGCGGCGCTGCGGCCCAGGGTCGGCGTCCATCGTTCGTACGCGATGCGTTCGCGGCGGTAGTGCTGCTGGCGGCGATGGCCTTTGACGTACCAGGTTTCGCCGGCACGGTCGCGTACCTGAAGAACCGATGACCCGCCGTGGCCCCACGACCGGTCGCCCACAACATCGCAACCGCCCAGCGCCCGCACGGCGAAGTCAATTAATTCGGTGCGCACAATTCGCCGCACCTCGCTACAGGTAGAGCGCCGCGGTCAGGATCAGCCCCGCGGTGGCCAAAGCCCAGGTGTACGGCAGGGTTCGCACCATCACCCGCTCCGGCCGCACGCCGGCGTATTCGGCACTCCAGACCGTCTGCGTGCTGGTCGGGTCGGATACACCGAGCACCTCGTTGTACGAGGACATCAGGCCGAGCACGCCCATAGCCGGATACACCCCGCCGGAAATCAACACGCTGGCGATGCCTGCGCCCAGGCCGTAAATGTTGAACGGACCGCGGTACAGGCACAGCGGCGTCAACACCGCGAAGACGATCACGAACAGAATCGGGTTGTGCGGCGCGATAGCCGTGGTCACTGGCTTGAGCGCCTTCACCGCGCCGGGCAACTGTACCGCCGTCAGCAACATACCGATCGAGATAAAGAGAAAAAGTGGCGGCGCGGCCACCTCGAATCCCTGATAGAGCGAACGTAGGGCCCGCCGCGCCATCTCGATCGGCTTGGTCGTCGTTACCAGCGCGTATAGCACACCGACCATCAACGAGGGAATAATCGGGACGTCGAAACCAAGCGCCAACACAATCGGTACGACCGGCGTAATGAGCGAATACCAAGGCGCATCGACCGCGCGGCGCGATTGGGGATTGCGGCGCGGCTCGACCTTGACCGCCCACGAATGCCGCACTCCCCGACGGCGCGATTCGATCAGAATAAACACGACCGCGAAGAACACAATGATCGGAAACATGTAGAGCTGGAAATGGCGGATTGTCGAAATCGGCAGCTTCAAAGCCGTCGACAAATATTGCCAGGACGCCAACTCGAACGGAATTCCAGCGGCTACCCCGAACGCTATCGTCCCGGCCGCTGTCACCGGCGGCACGCCGACCGCGATCATCGCCGGAATTCCAATGATTCCGGCGAGCATCGCCGCTGGCGCCGAGCCGGTCACCGAACCACACAACGTCGCTACCGCGAACAGGCCCAGCGCCACAACGTAGGGCCGGTCGCCGGCGAATTCCACGGTCTTACGCACCAGAGTGGACGCAATACCGGTCTCGCCCATCAACGCACCGAGCCACGCGCCCAGCAGGATCGCGATCATCGTCTCGGCCAGCAGCGTGGACCCGTCCTCCAGCACGGTGGTCGTGACGCCGTGATCACCCATTAGCGGTGCGCCCGCGATCAGGCCAATGACAAATGCCATCAGGATCAGCGCGAATCCGGTGGGCAGCTTGCGGGTCAGCATAAGCACGACACCCACAACCATCACCGCGATGATTGCGATAGCCACGTCAAACCCCTTTTCCACTGTGGACAGGTTGCCGTACGGCCGAACTGCGCAGCGCTTCCCGGAGCGCTGCGGTCAGCAGGAGCGGGCTGCGCGGCAGCCCGCAGACCACCTGGGCGCAGCCGTGGGCGACGACCTCGTCCGCACCCAGTACATGTCCCCGTATCGCGATCGGTCCGAGCCGCAGCGGTACGTGTCCGAGCCGTCGCTTCAACACCGTCCCTTGTGGACCATCAAGGACTCGATGCACCAACTCGTGACACACCGCGACGGCACGGATCGAATCCGCTGGAAACAGGTCGTGCCAGTCCAGCGCATCGACCAATCGTCCAGCAAACGTTATAGCGTCGTCGAAAATCCGGACCGCGGGCGGACGGCTGACGTACTCGGCCAACGTCAACTGAATCGATCCCACGCCGCCATCAGCGTATAGAACCGGCAATCCGAGTTCGCTGGCCGCATCGTCCACATCGGACCACCCGAGTTGATCCGCGAGTTCGGCGCCAAATTCTCCGGCCGTTCCGGCCCACTGGCGCAGCGTCGCGGTCGGCCGCAACTCGTGCGTCGGCAACAACCCGAGCAGTTCGGCGCCGAGGTCTGCATCGGTACGTTCGAGCAGAGCCGTACACCGCTCGACCAGTTGGGTGTCGACTACCGGCCTGGTCATTCCCGCACCTCGGTCACCGACACCAGCGGCTCGTCCGGCGCCCGCGCGTCCAATTCGGTCCGGGCCAACGCCATCAGTTGATCCTGCGCGGTTACGCCGGCCAGGTTGACGATCCGCGGTCCGATCAGCAGTTGCAGGGCCGGCAGCTGCGAGCCGCCGTCACCGAATGCGGTGTACGTCGCGATCAGCTTTTCCAGCATCGGTCCGGCCTCACCGACCGTGGTCTGGGCGACGTGCGCGTCCGGGCTCTGCAAGCGAACGATGCCTTCGGTGTCGACAACCCGGACCGGATGTTTGGGCTTGAAGAACCGGCCCATCGCACCTTTACGCCGGGATTCGCCGCCGTAAACGGCGTAGTTCGGGGTCTGGGCGAGCAGTTCGACGTTCCGGGCCGGCAGGTGCAGGCTGCCGGCCGCGACCCGCGCCTGATCCACAGTGGACTCCGCCTGTCCGGATCGATCCTTGGTCCGCAGTTCGGTTGCGCCGGTGGCGATCGCGCGCACGGTATTGGTTTGGGCGTCGACCGACACGTCAACCTCGACGGTCGCCGCCGCCGCGCCCTGCACGATCACCGCCGCCTCGGCCTCGGCCCGGATCGCCAGAACGTCCTGTTGGGACGGGTTGGGAATGATCCGTTCGACCGATTCCCGCACCAGCGCCAGCGCGACGCCGATCGGACTGATCACTTCGTTGTGGTCGGCGATCGCAGCGTCCCAACCACCTTCGGAGCCGAGGAACGGGGTCACGGCCGCGGCGCCACCGCCACCGCCGACGAGGCGCAGTGCCCGCTTGTCCAACCGGTAATCGGTGACCAATTCCTCGATGACCTTGCGAACGTGCGTGATTCCGGCTACCAGCACCGCCCGGGCCGCATCCTCCACGCTGGTGCCCAGATGCTCGGCCAGCGGGACGAATGCGATCCGGGCCGCGGTCGGCTCGGCGTATGCGTAGTCCTTTTCTGGCACGATGCCGAGCGCATTGGCCGCACAGGTCATGGTCAGCGCGAATCGGCCGCCGGCCCCTTCGATCACGACGTAGTCGGCCGGATCGCCATTGAGTGGGGCGATCGACACGAGCCGGGCATCCGAAAGCGCCGCCGGGTCCGCGAAACAGGCGTAATCCAGATCAGCGATGTGCGCGCTGCGCGGGCCGACGTCGACAACCTTGCCGCCGCTGGCCCGAACCATCGAGCCACCACCCACCCCGACCGTACGGACGTCTAATGAGGACAGATACGTGTCATGGCCGCCGATCTTGGCGTAGCGGACCATGACCTTGCCGCGCCGGATCACGCTGATGTCGGTCGACGTGCCACCGGTCTCTAGGAAAATGCCCTCGCTGACCTTCTCTTTCATCAACGCGCCGGCCACCCCGGCCGCCGGTCCGGACAGGACCGTCAACAGTGGACGGCGGCGCATTTCCTGCAACGACATCACGCCGCCGTCACACCGCATCACCATCAATGGGGCGGTGACACCGGCCGCCTTGATGCTGTTCTCGACCAGATCCGCGGTGTCGAGCATTTTTGGCAGAATGCTGGCGTTGACCACCGCCGTACGGGCGCGCTTGCGCAACCCGTACAGCTTGGTGATCTCGTGGGTCGTCGTCGCCAGCAGCCCCTGTTTGTCCGCCGCTTCGGCCACCGCATCCTCACCAGTGCCGTCGTCGACGCTGAACGCCTGCACGCCGACGACGACGTCGGCTCCGGCGGCCCGGACCGTCGTCACCGCGTCCGTGGCGTCGTCCAAGTCAACAGCCGACGGGACATGGGCATACCGGATCGGTAGGTTCTTGCCCGGCGCCAATTCGATTTTGCTCAGTGAACCGAGCCGACGGGTCATCCAGCCCTCGAAGCCGCGCCCTACGCCGACCAGCCCCACCGTGGCAACATCGCCTTCCAGCAAGGCATTCGTGGCCTGCGTCGTGCCGTGGGCCAGAAAGCTCACGTCCTCAGCGCTCGCGCCGACCTCGTGCAGCAGCAGCGTCAAAGACTCGATGATGCCGCGCGCCACACCATCGGCATGCCGGTGGGTGGTCCGCACCTTGGCCTGGCCGATCAGCTCTAGCGTGTGCGCGTCCAGTGCCACCGCGTCGGTGAACGTGCCGCCGACGTCGATACCGACGCGGATACGTGGAGGGCTCATCCCTGCTCCTTAATCCACAGTGGACATCATGCGACCGCCGCACCCAGATAGGCGCCGTGGTCGAGCAACGTGCGTTGCAGCCCGACGACGTCGACCTTGCGGGGAGCGACGCCACCGCAAGCCGCCAAGGCCGCCGCGGTCCCGGCCGCCTGTCCCATCGCGAATGCCGGCGGCATGACGCGAATTGCCGCCAATGCCTCATGGCTAGCCGAAACGCATCGTCCCGCCACCAGCAGGCCATCGACATCGCGCGGGATCAGGCTGCGATAAGGGATTTCATACACATTAGCGGTGCCAGCCGATTCGTCAACACCGCCGCCGGAACCGGTCGGATCGTGAATATCGACCGGGTATGCGCACAACGCAATCACGTCGTCAAAATGCCGGCCACTTTGCAGGTCAGCTAATTCCAGCCGGTATTCCCCGACAATACGACGGGTTTCCCGGACCCCGATCGTGGCGGCGGTGTCGAGCAGTTCGCAGTTTTCGAAGCCGGGCAGGCTTTCCCGGAAGAATTTGACCAGCCCCATTACTTGATCCCGACCCTCGAGTTCGGCCGCGGTGAGGTCGACGACGTCGGTGCCGTTGCGTTGCAGTACCCGGGTGGTGTTGATTCTCCAGACGCCTTTACGCATCGTCTTGTACATGCCGACGCCCCGACGTGGCGACGGAAAACGGCCATCCGCGCGGGCTTTCGTGACGATCGACTCGAACGCGCGGTAATCCTCGGGATGGGCGCGCACGTACTGCTCAACCACGTCGTCCTGGACGCCACCGACCCGGAAGAACAACGTCATCGGCTGCACCAGGCCATCGGAGTCGCGGCCGTAGTCGATGCCGACCCCGGCCGCCGCCGCTACATCGCCGTCCGCGGAACAGTCCACAGTGACCGCTGCCGGCAACATCTCGAGCCCGCTCTTGCTGGCGACGATGACGCCGGCGACCCGCCCGTTCCGCACCACCGCGTCCGCAACAAAGCTGTGTAGCCGCAGATCCACACCTGCCTCACGGCACATCTGCAATGCGGTCGTCTTGGCCGCTTCCGGCTCGAACGGTGTGACCTTGTCGTGGCCGTAAACGATGAATCCGGAATATGCGTCGCCGGCGTGCGTGCGCGATGGATGCAGCGCGTCGCCGGTTTCCTCCATGCGCCGCACGAACTCGTCGAACACGCCGCGGATCAACTGCTCCCGTCCGTCCAACGAGTACGACGTCATGCACGGACCGACCAGCCCGGCCGTCAGATTCCCGCCCAGGAAGCCGAATCGCTCGACCAGCCGAGTGCGGGCGCCGGTACGTGCAGCGGCGATAGCGGCCGCGATCCCGGCCGGACCGCCACCGACAACCAGCACGTCGACCTCGTCCGAGACTGGAATTTCCCGGTTGTACAGCAGTGTCTTCACAACCCTTCGGTTTCTCAGTAGCCCCGTACGTCGGGCCAATGCCGCTCGATCCCGCCCTGGTCCAATACCCGGCAGAAATCGTCGCGGTATTTCTCGGTGCCGGGCACCTGATGCGGCTCGAGGCCGCGGCTCAGGCAGAACGAAGCCAAATGGCCGGCCGCCTCACCGATATTCCACTCGACCGGATGCAGCCGATAACAGCCATTGGAAATGTGGGTCGTTCCGATATTCTTGCCGGCCGCCAGCAGGTTACCCCCGGCTCTGGGAATCAACGCACCCAACGGAATCTCGAACGGCACGCTGGCGATATCGATGTAGTTGTCGCCACCGGTCGAGGGATGCAGGTCGATGCGATAGCTGCCAATGCCGACCGAATCGGCGTACCGGGTGCCGCCGTACGGCGCGACGATATCCAGTGCTACGTCGTGCTCGGTCACCGTGGTTGCGGCTTTGATCCGTCGCGATTCGCGGATATACGGCGCTTTGGCCAGACCATCCTGGGTGCCGACGATGTCCCTACGCAACCGGAGGCCGGGGTATCCGGTGCCGCCGTCCGGTCGGGGCGCCTCGGTCTGCAACCAGTACAGGACGGACAGCGAAAGCTGTTTCGCCTCTGCCAGCGCCAATTCCGCGTCATTGCCCAGCGGCGGCTTGAGCCAGTAGTCGTTGAGCGGCCAATTCACCAGGCTCACGTCGGATTCGAATGCACCGGGCTCGTGCATCGAACGAGCCAGAATGCGCCGGAACATCCACAGTTCCCGGTCGCCGGCATTGGCGCTCTGGTCGGCTTCGACGTCCAGCGGATCGTGGTCGGGGTTGGGTATGAAGGTGCGCGATACCGCGTCGAGTGTGCGCGGGTCGGGCGCGGAGAATCCGAGTAAGGGTCCGGGCCAGAAATCCGGTTTGTACGCCCGCCAGAATTCGTAGTCCTTCGGTTTGTCGATCACATGGTCGGCACCGTCGTGATGCGACACCGCGAAGCAGTACGTAATGCCCTGCATGTTCAGCGGTTGCGCGGTCGCCGGCGCGTGCGGCTCACCGAATTCGCTCTGCGCCTCGGCCCCGGTTACGTGATCGATTCCGGCCAGCGGCAGCAGGTCGCCCAACTCGGTCGCGTCCAGTACGTACCGCGCACGGCAGATCACTTGGCCGCCGTTCCGGCGATCCTCGAGAGTGACGGCGGCGATCCGGCCACCGTTGACCTCGGCATTGACCGGGCGGTGTTCCAGGAGAATCTGCAGCCGACCGGCCGCCTCATGCGGAGCCAGCATCGCCTGCAGGACAGCCAATGCGACCCGCGGCTCGTGACACAGCTTGCTCACCCGACCAGCACCCGGGTTGAGCCGGGGCAGTGACCGAGCCTTGGCCCGCAGCGGATACCAGCGCCGGTAGTAGTCGCGAATTCCCTCGCGTAATTGCCGATAGCTGGCGGTGCAGCCGAATTGCTCGATCCACGGATTCTCATCCGGCGGCACGGCCTGCGCGGTGAGTTGGCCACCAAGCCAGTCGGTCTCCTCGGTCAGAATGACCCGCCGGCCGGCCGAACAGGCAGCCAGCGCGGCCGCGACGCCTCCCAAACCGCCACCGACAATGAGAATTTCCGCTTCGTGATCGAGCATGTGGTGTGGTTCGCCTTCCTCAGCTGGAGGTTGTTTCCGGTGGCGGCCCGATGGTCTCGCCGATAATTGATTGGCACGCCACGATTTGGTGTGTCTGCAGGTCTGACTCGCCACCGATCAGGCCAGCCAGCAGGCGAACCGCGGCCCGGCCCATTTCCCGCCGTGGCACGGCGAAACCGCTCAGCAGCGGCAATCCGGGCGAGCGGTTGACCCGGTTTCCCAGTAGCGCCATGGAGAAATCCTCCGGGCAACCCAGCCGCGCGGCCCGGGCTGCCGATTCGACCGCGCTAACGGCGATATCGGTATCGGTCTCCTCCACGACGATTGCCGTGAACCCGTCCTGGAGCCATCCCAGCAACCGATCCGGGGTGATGTCGGCGCCGTCAGTCCGAATGACCGGCGTGGCCGCCGGCGACAGCCCGGTTGCCTTCCGCCCGGCGAGAAAGCCCGCCTCCCGGTCAACCGAGGCCGGCGCCTCGTCGTTTTCCCGCAGATACAACAGCCGCCGGTGCCCCTGATCAACCAACCGGCGAACCACTTCCGTCGACGCCGTGACGTAATCCGCTCCGATATACGGCAATCGAGCGCCCAACTCGTCGTGCCGTCCGATGTAGACGAGCGGGTACCCGTCGTCGAGAAAACGGGCCATCGTCTCTTCCGGCACATGCCGCCCGAGAAACAAGCAACCGTCAGCGAGGCGGATCCGGTGCAGCGACTCGGCCGAACCGGTGTCGGTTGTGCTCGAGGAGGTGAACAGCAGCAGGTCGTACCCCTGATTGGCCGCTTCCTCCTCTACACCAACCAAAAAAGGATAGTACGAGTGCTGGATATCGGTCGGGAATGTCGATGTGAAAGTGTAAAGCCCGAGCAGATTGTTCTGGCCTTGCGAAAGCCGGCGGGCAATCGGATCCGGCACGTAGCCGAGCGAGCGCGCCGCGTCCAGGACCCGTTGCCGCGTGTCTTCATTGAGCGCTATCCCGGATTTGTTGCCGCCCAATACAAGCGAAACCGTAGTCTGCGAAACGCCGGCCAGTCGGGCGATATCGGCTTGGCGCGGCCGCCCGGTGCGCGTCGCCCGCACGCCTTTGCCACTGTGGCCTGCGGCCTTGCCGTCCGACTTGGCGGCCCTCTCTGCCGGGCTCGCGCCCTTCCGTCCCGAACTCACCGGAACATCGACCCACCATCGACGTCCAACGCGGCACCGTAGACGAATTGCGCGGCCGGCGAGGACAGGAAGAGAATGGCGGCGGCCATGTCGTCGGGGCGGCCCATCCGCCCGATCGGCAAACCACCCGCGATGCGCTGCTTGAGCTCCTCTGAAACATGAGCATGCAGCGGCGTATCGGTCGGCCCCGGCACCAGCGCGTTGATACGTACCCCGGAGCCGGCGAATTCCCGGGCCACCGATTTCACCAACGACAGCACACCGGCCTTGCTGGCGGCGTAGGCCGCGTCGGCGATCAACCCGCCGCCACCGCGGAATCCAGCGTCGGAGGCGACCGCGACGATGGTGCCGGCGCCACGCGGAACCATGTCCTGCAATGCCGCACGTACGACCGTGAACGAACCGACCAGGTTGATATCGAGCACCCGGCGCCAGTGCTCAGTGTCCTGTTCGAACAGTCGCTCGGCCGTGATGATCGCGGCTGCATGAACCAAGTGATCGATCGGACCATGCGCTTTAGAGACCTCGGCAAACGTCGCGCGGACCTGCTCCTCGTCGGCGATATCAAGCGGCATCGGCACTGCACCGGACAGGCCGGCGGCGGCGTCGGTCAACAGTGGAGCGTTGACGTCGAGCATGATCACGCGGGCGCCGTAGGAGTGGAATGCAGTCGCCGCCTCCAGCCCGATACCACCGGCCGCGCCGGTCACCACGACCAGTCGATCGGCGAATACGCCGGGCTCGAATGCCTGCCACGCGAGCGCACACTCGTCCGCCACCATGATCGAATACCCCTTTACTAATACGAATTAGGCGACAAGTTACGGCGACGTTGCCAATGTTGTCAACCCTTAGGCGGCTGACCGGTGGCCGGCTTCCGCCGGATGAACCGGCCCGGTCCGGCGGGCGGATTTCGCAACCAGTTGTGTTGGTCGGTCTGGCCGGGCACACCGAGCATGAGAGGGTGAGCGGGTGGCGGAGAGCGCACAGGCGCGGTGGTTGCGGACGCGCCGGGAGATGATGGAGCAGCGGCCGGCGTTGTCGCGTAAAGCCGCGGCGGATTATCCGGATTTACGGCTCGTCAATCACACCGATTTACTGCTGCGGCCCGAGTGGCTGCCCGACGTTCCGTTGCCACTGGACCGGATCCGCCTGCACTGGCGGCCCGATACGCCGTTCACGGGCCTGACCGGAAGCGAACCGGTAACCGCCGACGTACGACCGGAACCGTATGCGACGTACGCGGAGGCAATCGCGGCTCTGGCCGCGCCGACCGTATTCGAGAATCGGCCGCTGTATCGACTGCTCGCGGCCGACCTGGGCTCGGCCGAGCCGACGCTGAGCTTCGGCCGCGGTCATTATTTCGACGTGGTGAATATCGGCGAGTCGATCGGTCACGAATATTGCGCACGTGGCGTCGGTCCGCTGCGCCGGGCGATTGGTGATCCGACCGACCCGGCCCGTCGTACCGCCGCCCTGGCCATCTCGACCTTGACTGTCCGAACGGGACAGTCGGGCTCAACTTTCCTGCTGCACTGGCGGGATCCGGCCCGGGTGGCACACGCCGGTGGGCTCTATCAGGTGGTGCCCGTCGGGGTCTTCCAAGCCGCCGACGAGGCACCGTGGAATGAAGCCAACGACTTCGATCTGTGGCGCAATATGGTGCGCGAATTCAACGAGGAATTGCTCGGCGGGTCGGAGAAGTACGGCGCGCACCTCGCTCCAATCGATTACGACGCCCACCCGCTGTACGCCCGGCTCACCGCCGGCCGGACCGACGGCACGGTCCGCGCCTTCGTTCTGGGCATGGGCGTTGATCCGCTGACGCTGGCGGTCGATCTGCTGACCGTGGTGATTCTGGAGAGCGACGTTTTCGACGAGGTGTTCGGCCGGTCGGTGACGGAAAACGCCGAGGGCCAGGTGCTGGCCGGGCTCCCGTTCACCGAATCGAGCATCGAGCGCTATACGACCACCGAGCCGATGCAGCCCGCAGGCGCCGCGACACTGCGGCTGGCCTGGCGGCACCGGCACAAGCTGGGGCTTGATAGCTGAGGAGCGTCTGGCGAAAGTTCACCAGAACTAATAGCGGCTCAATTCCTCGGCGTCGGCCCCGAGCGCCCAGAGCACCTCGCGCTTCAACAAACGCCGTCTGCCGTCGGATTCATACGATTGCACGCCGTGACCCAGGGCGTCGTATACAACCCGGCTCGGGCCGAACTCGCGCGCCCAGCCCAACGGATGCCGCCGGCCATCGTGGTCGTGCGTCGCCAGAATCTGGATTTCTGCCGTGGGCACGAGGTAGCTGTACCGCTCGTCGTAAACCGGAAAAGGCGCAAATCCCTTGGTGATCGGATGATCATCGGGGCAGACATCGACCGTGGTGTTGCTGATCGGCGGGTGCATCGACCGGCCGATCTCCCAGAAACCGCCCAGCGCTTCCAGCCAACCGCCGATGTTGTGGAACGTATTGGCCGCAGTGTGAATGCCGACCATCGCGCCACCGCGCCCGATATAGGCCCGCAAGCTTTCCGACGCCGATTCCCAGCGGTCGTCGGGCTCATCGAATTCGGAATCGAACCGACCTTTGCCAGCATTCACGACAAGAACGTCGGTATCACCGAGATCGATCAGCGTGCTGGCCCGGGTGCCGCGAATTCGACAGTCCAGCCCGAGTTCCCCCAGCACTGCGGCGATCTGCTGCGACGTGGCCGGAAAGTCATGCCATTTGTCCTCGTACCGTCCCGTCCCGGTCAGAATGGTCGCGACCGTCACCTGCGGCCCTCCTCGTTGAACTTCGCCGGAATTAACAGGCAAAACCTAGCAGCCGGCAGCTCTCAACGATCTGCCATAAGCCGCGGCAGACGGCCGGTCGTCCACAAGATGGCTAGCAATTTATGGTAACGATTCGATTACATCGCATACAGCACGCCGCCACACAACCCTAACCTCGCAGTCACGACAATTCCCCCATTGTCGCAGGGTCGTTCGGCCCCGCTTCCCCCGTGGCGGGGCCGGACGGCGATCAATCGCAACGCAAGTTTCGGCACACGCCACTGTGGACATCACGGAGACGGCAGCTTGTCGGGGTTCCGGATCGCCCGGATCGCGGTGATCTTGCCGTCCACAATGTCGAAATCCGCGACCGTGTCGATCCGCCCGTTCGAGGCGATCAGCACGCCCGGTCGTCCGTTGACGGCGACCAGATCCGACTCGATGTCGCCCTCGAATCGCGCGATCACACCGGCGATAAAGCGACTGACCGCGTCCGGTCCGTACAGCGGACGCAGCGCCGCCCGTACCTTCCCGCCGCCGTCTGTCCACACTGTCACGTCCGGAGCCAACAGGCTCATCACCTTATCCAGATCGCCGCTGATGCAGGCTGCCATGAATTGCTCGGTGACCTGGCGACGTAATTCGTCGGACGCGTCGAAGCGCGGCCGCCGGGCCTGCACGTGCGATCGTGCGCGGTGACCGACCTGCCGGACCGAAGCCGGCGTGCGGTGCAACATGCGCGCGACCTCTTCGAACGAATAGCCGAAAACCTCGCGGAGCACAAAAACCGCACGTTCCAACGGGGATAGGCTTTCCAGGACGACCAGCATTCCCAACGAAATTGATTCGGCCATTTCCGCGGTCTCGCTGGCATCGTCGGGCACGGCCAGCAACGGCTCCGGGAGCCATGGACCGACGTAGCTCTCCCGTGTGGCAGCGGCCGACCGGAGCTTGTTCAGACAGAGGTTGGTCACGATCCGCGACAGATACGCCGCTGGGTTATCCACCGCCGTTGTCACGGTGTTCCAGCGCAACCACGCGTCCTGCAGAACGTCCTCGGCATCGGCGACGCTGCCAAGCATGCGGTACGCAATGCCGAACAGCATCGAGCGCTGCTCCTCGAAGATCTCGGTCATGAGACCGACCGTATCTGGCATTGGTCGGAAAATCCCTGCCCCTTCAGGCCAAACGCGCTATTGACCCGCGAGCGTAAATTCTCCACCGCGACCATTGTCGTCAACTCGACCAATTCCGCCATACTCAGATATTTCAGCAGGGCGTTCGTCAGCTCATCCGACACCCGCGGCGGGGTGGCCGTGGCGGCTTCGCTGTATTCCAATACCAATTGTTCCAACTCACTGAACGCCTCGCGGTGCTCCCGCCACGTTGGTACGAGCCGGACTTTCTCCATCGGCAGACCGAGCCGATCGGCTTCCCAGTAACCGAAATCAATACACCACGAACAACCGATCTGCGCCGAACACGCCATCACCGCAAGGTGTTTCAGCGCCGGATCCAGCTTGTTCCAACGTTCCACCCGACGTTCCAGACCGACCAACGCCAGCAGCACCTTGTTGTTGTACGCGTATATCTTTCCCGGATCGAGTACGGCGCCGTACTTGCGCCGGGAATACCATTCGCCGGCCCGATAAAGCAGGGTCCGCGGTGGCTGCAGCTCAATGCGCGCCATGTCGCACCTCCACGATGCTCGTCGATACTCACCCAGCACGACCGACGAGCGTTCGGAACTGTGACATCGCGCGGCAGGAGCTAGAGCGCCGCCACGAAATCGGCTGCGCGGTCGCTGATCTGCTGCCAGTCGCCGGCCGCCAACGCGGCCGAGGGCACCAACTCGCCGCCAGCGCCGACCGCGACGGCGCCGGCATCGAGCCAGGCCCGGACGTTGTCGCGGGAAACGCCACCGGTCGGCATGAACGGCACGTCCGGGAACGGCCCGCGCAATGCCTTCAGGTACGCCGGTCCGCCCAGCGAACCGGGGAACAGCTTCACCACATCACCGACCCGGCGGGCCGCCATGACCTCGGACGGAGTGAGCGCGCCGACCATGCTGAGCAGCCCCGACTCGGCCATCGCGGCCGCGACCTCGAAGTCCAGGCCCGGGCTCACCAGATACCGCGCCCCGGCCGCCACGGCTTCCCGGACCTGGGCCTCCTCGGTCAGCGTGCCGGCCCCGACCACCACCTTGTCGCCGAAGGTCTCGGCGGCCCAGCGGATCACCGAGGCGGCCTCGGGCGTGGTGTAGGTGACCTCGATCGCCCGCACTCCGCCCTCGACCAGGGCCGAGCAGGCGCCACGGGCCGAGTCGGGGCCCGGCGCGCGCAGCACGGCGATCACGGCCGCAGTGCGCAGTTCGGCGAGTACGTTCGCTTTGTCCGGTGTGGTCTCAGGCACGGCGCATCTCCTTTGTCACCCCAACCCTATTCGACGCCGGCAAGCGGCCGCTTATTCGTTTGCATGAAAGCCGCCCCAGGTTCAGCCTCTTTCCATGGTGATCTGACGTCCAGTGCGCAACCGTGCCCCGTTGCGGCGAACGTGACAACAGAGTGTTGTGCAACCTGCTGTCAGGTGCGCGGCAAATCGGCGGCCGTTGGTCAGGCCTTACGGCGGCGATACGTCCGCTCGGAACAGGAGAACCATGGTCGAGATCATCGGCAGTGTGTCGAATCCGTTGGTGAAACGGGTACGCATGTTGGCCAGCCGTAAACAACGGCTGCGCACCGGTACGTTTCTGGTTGAGGGAATTCAGCCGGTGTGGCAGGCGATCGAGGCCGGGTTCGACGTCGACGTGCTGTTGGCCGCTCCCGGACTGTTGGCGGATTCGCCGGCCCTGGCGCTGTTGAGCGAGTTGGAGGACCGCGGCGTCCCGATCGCCTATTTGTCGAACGATCTGTTCACCCGGCTGTCCACTCGGGACCGTCCCGGCGGGTTGGCCGCCGTTGTCAAGGTGCGACCGGTCCGGCTGGAGGACCTACCGGTCGGACCGCAGTCGCTGTTCGTCGCCCTGCATCAACTGGGAAATCCCGGCAACCTGGGCACGATTGTGCGCACCGCCGTATCGACCGGCGTGGCCGCCGTGTTGTTGCTCGGTGACACCGCCGACCCGTATTCGCCGACCGCGGTCCGGGCCAGCATGGGCGCGATATTCGCCGTCCCGGTCATCAGATTGCCCGACGAGCAGGCGTTTTCGCCTTGGGCTCGCGAGCACGAAGTCAGCGTTGTGACAACGTCGCCCAGCGCCGCGATCGATCACTGGGCCACCGATTACCCACTGCCGGCGGCATTGTTGCTCGGCGGCGAGCAGGAGGGCCTGCCCGTCAGCTTATTGGGATGCGGTGACGTGCAGGTCCGTATCCCGATGGTCGGCACAACCGACTCGCTCAACGCCGCAATTGCCGCTGGAATCATGCTGTACGAGATGCGGCGTCGACAGGCGTTTGCCGAATGGGTAACGCACTGACTTTCCCTATGGCTTCGGATATCCCGTAATTCGGCCGATTCCTGTGTCAGAATCGCAAAGACGACGCGATTTGCCCGGCGGAAACGGATTTCGATACCCGGGGGTAGCAGTCATGGACGAACCAGAGCGTTGGACCGTGGGCCGATTACGGGCCGATCTTGCCGGCCTGCCGGACCATCTCCCGCTGCGGGTGGCAGTCGCCGGTGGCGAGCTGCAGGTCGTGATCAGCGGCGGTTTCGGCACCCTGCATTGGCTGGATAACCGGCCCGAGCCCGATGAGATCGACGATGCGTACAC
Source organism: Mycobacteriales bacterium (assembly GCA_040414495.1). GTDB lineage: Bacteria > Actinomycetota > Actinomycetes > Mycobacteriales > QHCD01 > DATAVB01. The sequence continues at coordinate 8,742 of JBEDUI010000047.1, read as the reverse complement.
GATCGTCTGCGCCGACCCGATCGCTCCGGAGGGGACCCGCTAACCTCACGAGCAGCGAGAGGGGAGCTGCTCATGGTGGACGGTGCGGGTCAGGATCGGCCCAACGTCATCCTGATTGTGTCCGATGACCACGGATACGCCGACCGGGCCGCGCTCGGAGTGCATCCGGAGCTGAACACTCCGGCGCTGGATCGGCTCGCGGCCGAGGGCGTCAGCTGCGAGGCCGCATACGTCACCGCGCCGATCTGCAGCCCGTCACGCGCCGCCATCATCTCCGGGCGGTACCAGCAGCGGTGGGGCGCGCGCTGGTTCGACACCTCCGCGTTCCCGCCCGACGGTGTCAGTCTGGCCGAGCAGTTCGCCGAACTCGGCTACGCCACCGGGTATTTCGGCAAGGTGCATTACGGCCCGGAAAAGCCCGGCGACCGCGCCTGCCCCGATCAACACGGGTTCGCCGAGTCGCTGTACGGACTGGCCGGGCTGTCGATGGGTCGGCTGCACTACCAGCACCATTCCCGAGCCGCAGCCGAACAATACGGTCCGGAGGGTACGCGGGTGCACGGCGTGAGCCCGCTGTTCGATGACGGTGAAGAAGCTGATCTTGAAGGGTTTCTGACCGCCGAGTTGGGCACGCGGGCACGCGAATTCGTGGCCAGGCACAGCAACGAACCGTTCTTCGGAATGCTCGCTTTCAATGCCGTACACAATTTCTGCTGGCAGCTGCCGGCCGAGGAGTTGCAGCGACGCGGTCTGGCCGAACATCCGGACTGGGACGAAAGCACCGGTAGGTACGTCGACTGGTACGACGGCGCGATTTCGCCGAACCTGCCGGACGGTCGGGCTTATTACGAAGCGCAGTTGGAGCTGATGGACGCCGAAATCGGTCGGCTCCTCGATCAGTTGGACGAGCTCGGTCTGGCCGAGAACACGATCGTCGCGTACGTCACCGACAATGGCGGGTCAACCTGCAATTACGGCGACAATACGCCGCTGCGCGGCACCAAATATACGTTGTGGGAAGGCGGAATCCGGGTGCCGATGCTAGTCCGTTGGCCGGCCGGTGGGATTTCCGAAGGGCGACGCACCGACGCGTTGGTCAGCACGCTCGACCTTTATCCGACCCTGCTCACCGCGGCCGGTAGCGCACCGCACAATTGCGACGGAATCAACCAACTGCCGTTGCTGGCCGGGCAACGCGACGTCGGTCATGGGACGCTGCACTGGGATTGCGGCTTCCAATGGGCGGTACGCGACCAGGAGTGGAAGCTAACCTGGGTGGAGCCGGATTCGCCGGCGGCACAGGGAATTCGGCAGGTCGAGCACGCTGAACCGGGCTCGGGTTTCCGGCTGCACCACATAGGTGAGGACGTGGCGGAGAGCGAGAACCTCATCGAGGCGCGACCGGACATTGTGGAACGGCTGACCGCGCTGCACCAGAATTGGGCGCGGACGTTTATCCAGCCGACTTAATCGAGCTCGAGCCGGGCGTGCGAGCTGTCGGCGAATACCTCGGCCAGCCGCTCGCCGTCCCGGTTTCCCGGCGCGAACAGGCCGACCGGCCGGGCCTGGACCACGAGCACGTCGGTGCTGTCGATAACCTCGGAAATGCCGCGATTCTCGATCGTGTCCCACCACGCATCGAGGTTGCGACCGAACCAGTCGGGCAACCCACACGGTTCGGAAACCGCGTCCCAGAAGTCATCCAGGGAATTCAGCGCGGTGTCCCGCAGGTCGATGATCAGCTCGCTGTTGGCCACACTGGCTACCGTACGCGGCCCCTGCGCGACTTGGGGGCTTGCGTCCCCGCGCGGCCGTTGTTCCTCGTGGTTCGAGCGCCTCGCGTCCCCCGCGCGGCCGTTGTCCTCCGTGATTCGAGCGCCTCGCGTCCCCCGCCCGGCCGTTGTGGCAAACCATGATCGTGAGTGGATTTGATACCGATTCCGGTACCAAATCCACTCACGATCATGAAAACCTCGCGGCTCGAGTGCCACCGCAGCGCCTGTGACTCTGCTCCACCCCTCGGAGCAGAGGCACAGCCCTTGCCGCCAAAGTATCGCGCGCTCCATCGAACTGGCGCCTCCCGGCTCGTAGCTAACGCGACGGAGGCTTGGCTCGGTAGATCAAGCAGTAGTCCTGGGTGAACCAGTCCTGCGGCGTATCCCAGTCGAGAACGACTTCACGCTCGAAACTCAACACTTCAGAAAGCGCCGCACCGATATCCCATGCCAACTGCGTTGTTCGCAGGTTCGCGACGTTGAGGACGATCCGAGTGTCTGGCCCGGCGGCCCTGGTCGCTACGCCGGCGTAGATCGCCTGTAGATCGCGGAGATACTGGGCGTAGTCCCCATCCAGCGTTCGATAGCCACTCAACGGGTTCTGTTCGTGATCGTCTCTTGTCATATATGGCGGGGATGCGATAGCGAGGGCGAATCGTGGCAGGTCCGTCCAGTCGTACGATCGAACATCGACCAGGCGCACTGCCGCGCGATTCGCGAGCGAGCGGCGGGTGTACTCGACTCTGTCAGCGTCAATCTCGAAGCCGAGGGCAGCCCGACCCATCTTCTCAGCCGTACGCAATGTCGTGCCGAAGCCAGCGAATGGGTCAAATACAAGCTCACCCGGCTGTGTGTATGCGTCGATAAACGCGGATACGAGTTCCGGGCTGAAGCAAATATCGTCGGCAAACTCCGACGGTCGATCAGCTCGCGACACGGACGCCCGCAGTCGTAACACGCCGGTCATCCCAGCGCGCATCTCCTTACCTCGCGACATCATCATCACCACGTAAATTAACGCGCCGACCGTACAGTACGCACCGAATTAACTTGTCAACCTGCTTAGGGTGACGTTGTGACTCTCTCACCCGATCACCGGCGAGCTGTTGCGGTATCGGCTAAAGCACTCGGGAAGACCGTTCTCGCCGCTGAAGCGCAATGGACCTGGGGTCCGACAATTGTCATCCGGATCAGTTTCCACGGTGGGCTCACCGTTTACCTCAAAGCAAGCACCGCTCAGGACGTGCATACCGAAGCGGCGGTCATCGAGCGAGTGCGTACCGCCGGCGTCCCAGTGCCCGAGGTCCTGCAAGTCGGCTGTGATGAGCAACTGCCCGGCCGAAGATGGATGATCACTCGGGCCGCGGCCGGCGAGACTCTGCAGGATGTCGGTCGAACTGCTCCCACTATTGCCCGTACTCTTGACGATCTCGCCCATTGCTACACCCGATTACATCGCGTCACACTGCCCGGATACGGGCCGATCGCGCCCACTGCTGCTCACGCCGTGTTCGAGTCCTGGTCCGAGTGGCAAACTCACATCCTCAACCGGGCTCTGGAATCCTTAACCGGTCACGATTCCGTCCCCGAACAGTTCATCAAACGCGCCCGCATGCTGAGCGATTACTTCGCACCAGCGCTCGATGCCGCTCCGGCCGCCCTGCTTCATGCCGACCTCGGTGACCGCGAGGTCTATGTCGACCCTCGCACCGGGGCCGTGACGGGCCTGATCGATTGGGGAGATGCCTTGATCGGCGATCCGCTGTACGACCTCGTCAGGTTCGTCGGAGGCGGTCCCGCCGACGATCCCCGTCCAGGCCAACTCCACCCGACTCTTCACCGTAATTACTTCAGTCTGAACCGGCAGGATATCGACCACGCCCGTCGCATAATGGCCTTCTACCGCTTCCACATCTGCGTCGTTGAAGCCGCATGGGAAATCAGCTGGGCGCCAGCACATATCGCCTGGGCCCACAGGCTCATTGACGAATTGCTACCGACCGCGCCCTGAGACAACGATCGTCACTGGCCGATGGTCATACGAGGTCCGGCCGGTGCGAAATCCCGTTTACCAACGGCTGGTGTAGTCAGGCAGCGCGGCCAGGTCGATATCGGCGTCGGGCCAGCGGCGGCGGAGCAGGCATGCGGCCGTGCGTGCCCAGTCGACCAGGTTCGGTAGGCATTGTTTGCGTTCGGCGAGGTCGGCTGCGGCTTCGAGTGTGGCTACGCGATGCACCCTGCTGCTGTCGCCGGGTTTCCTGGCATTGAGCCGATCCAGCCCGTGTAGACGAAGGAGCGCCCAGATAAATGACGCGCCGGCGATACCGTTGTTGAATATCTTGTCGTCGGCGATTTCGGGAATGACATCGGCCAATTCGGTACGGTAGAGGCTTTCCAACCCGTGTGTCTCTGGAGCGTTGACCGTCATCCACATCGGACCGGGAACGTACAAATTCGCCAGGCCAAAGAAGATGCTCTGAAATCCAGCGAACTCGAAATCGATAAGTCGACCGTCACCGTTGGCATCTACGAGATAATTGTTGAGCTGCGGGTCACCATTCGTAAAAGCGAGAAACGCGTCAGAGATGTGGGCGACGATCCCAGCGAGTTCCTCCTCGGCCGCGGGTGGCAGCGGCGCGCCCCATGCACCGATGTCCCGCACTCCCTGCAGCCACCCACGCAGCGCTAGTTCGGTGGCGGCGTCCGGGTCCAACGGCCAGTCCGCTGCTCGCCCAAGGGTCGCGGCATGCATGCGCGCCAGGGTCCGAACGTACGTGCGCAGCAACGCAGGGCGTACGCCGTCGCGAACGATGATTTCCCGCAACGACTCGCGTGGCGCGAGATCTTCCAATACGACAACAGCCGGATGCGGCTCGAACCCGGTGGCCAACAGCTGGGGCGCGAGGCCGCGGTCAATTGACGCGAGGAATTCCAGTGCGACGCTCTCGGTGTGAAGCCGGGCAATTTCGGTCCGCGATTGGCTCGCACCGTCGCGCTGCCATTTGACTATCACCGTTGTCGAATCGGCCAACTGACAGCGCAATACAGACCACGGCTCGACACGGGTAATGCCGACTAACGGCGCACCGACCATCCGCTCCAGCCGGGCGCGGGATATCACGTTGCAACTAAACGCGATTCGCACCAGTACCGCAAGCCCGTTTGCGGGGTTCGGTGCCCCTGGCATCACGATGATGTCGAAGAGTGTGAACCATCAGCCCTTAACGATCTCAATCACTGCACAATACTAGTTGTACAACTAGTTGTACAACTACTATTGTGCATGTAGTCTCCCGATATGGCGAAGCAACCCAAGCGCAGTTCTGATCGAGGTTCGCGGGCCGATATGGATGCGATTGCGGCCCTGCACCATCCCGTACGGCGTCGATTGTTGGAGTCGCTGCGGCTGGATGGGCCGGCGACCGCGAGCCAGCTGGCCGGGCATACCGGCGAGATGGTCGGCAACGTCAGTCATCACCTGAAGGTATTGGGAAAGGCCGGGCTGATTCAGGAGGCGCCGGAGCTGGCGAAGGATCGCCGTGAGCGGTGGTGGCGTTGGCTTCCGGTACGAATGGAGTGGTCGTCGGCGGACTTCGCCGGTGAGCCTGCGGGCGAAATGATTGCCGGCGCGGCCGAGGAGCAGAACCTTAGCTATCACGTGGACAAGGTCCGGGCATGGTGGGCCGCTCGGGGCTCCTACGACGCGCAGTGGGAACGCGCCGCGTTCGCGACCGAATGGTGGGTCAAGGCGACACCGGAAGAATTGGGCGAGCTGTGGGAGCGGATCAACGCGATATTACAAGAATTCGCCGGCCGCGATATTGATGACGGGGTCGACCGAGAAGACATTTTCTTGTTTGCGCACGGGTTCCCGGGCCGATCGTGACCGCCGTCCGTGGCGCGACGGTCCCGGTACCGCCGCTGCGGCGTGACGTACGAATCTGGGCGTGGGTCGGCGCCACCGGGCTATCGGGATTAGGCGACACGGCGTGGTACGTCGGGCTGGCGTGGGCAAGCGTACGAGTCGGCGGCGCACACGGTGGCGCGCTGACAATGGGCGTCGGCGCGCTGCCACGGGCGTTGATGCTGCTTGCCGGCGGGGCACTCGCCGACCGATGGGACACCCATCGGACCATGATCGCCGCTAATCTCGCCCGCATCGCCGTCCTGATTGCCGGTATCAGTGTGGTCTCAGTGCACGGCACTCGGCTGTGGATGCTGGCGACAATCGCCATTGCGTTCGGCATATTCGACGCTCTTTATGGTCCAGCGGCCGCGACCATGCCCCGACAAATGGTCCGCACCGAGGACCTCACGCGAGTAGCCGCCATGTTTCAACTCGCTTCACGATTCGCCGAACTCGCCGGCGCGCCAACCGGTGGCGTCCTCGTTGCCTGGGGCGATATCAGAGCGGTAATGGCGCTCGATGCGGCTTCGTTTCTCCTCATTGCAGTCGTGCTCGCGACACTCATACGACCCCGGTTCGCCCGCGCGTTGTCGACCGGTTCCTCGATGTTGGCCGATTTACGTGCCGGCATCGGCTACTTACGGCACCGTGTGGACGTACGGACACTGGTCATCGCGTTATCCGGACTCAACCTGTTCGTCGAGCCCGTGATCGCGGTCGGTCTTACCCTGCGCACCCACAACGCCGGGTGGGGCGCAACCAGCCTCGGCGTTTTCACAGCGTGCATCGGCGCAGGTGCCGCCGCCGGATCGGTCGCCGCGGTGCGATGGCGACCAGTCCATCCCGCACGCACCGGGCTCCTCCTGCTTATACCGCAGGCGATCGCCTGCGCGCTGATCGGATCCGCGGATTATCCCGGTGTTATTGCCGCGACGGTTGTCATCGGTATTACGGCGGGCCTGGCCTCCGCTCTGCTGTCCGGCGCGTTCCAGGCAACCGTCGACACCGACTATCTCGGCCGTACCAGCAGCATTCTCGAACTCGGCGATCAAGCCCTGATGCCCGTGGCCATGTCGTTGTTCGGTGCCATCGCGGCCGCCGGCACCGTCACGCTTGCCTGCGCCGTCGCCGGTACCGCCTTCGCCATTATGGTGACCTGGTCGGCAACTCGTCTCAACAAGGGGATCCACGAACAGGATGACTAGGTGAGCTTGGCTTCACCGAGGTGCAGGTGTGTGGCGAATGCTTGTGGCGTACCCCATCGGAGGCTGCTGTAGAGCATGTTGAGGGTTTGATGGGCCCAGTAGCGGCGGAAAAATCGTCGGGTCGAGGCGTTCGGCGAGAACCCGCTCGACGTAGTTGATCGCCTCCGGCGAAGGACGAGCGTCGGATGTCTCGGCGAGTGCGTCGAAGCTGAGCGTGTGTAGCAGCTTGACGACACCAAAGAGGCGATCGCCTCGAGCAATACCGTAGTTCCAATCGATGACACCGGTGATGCGATCGTCCTCGAACAGCATGTTCGGCACAGTCAGGTCGACGTGGACTAAATCATCACCGGTCATGTCAGCGTCGCGGTGATCGGCCGTTGCACGGATCGCCTGAACGAGCTGTTTGGCGCGCGAGCTGTGGTTTTCGATTGGCTCGACATTGATCGGGTCGCCGGGCCGTCCGAGGCTCAGCGCGGGAAGGCTAATATCGGGTCGTCCGGCGAGCAGGCCAGCAAATCGGTCGTTCATGGCGATGATTGCGGCGACAACGTGGGTACCGGCGGCTACGACGGTCGCGCCGGGCATCCGTTCCTGCACCACTGCGACCGTGCCATCGTCGAGGTCGTACAAGAACTCGTGATGCGGCACCGGGATATCGAGTCGGCGGACGCGCACCAATGTTTCTGCCGTCAACCGCATCTGCTCCATTGTGGCAAAAGCCGTCGTCACCACAGAATCCCGACCGTCGGGCCACCGGACGTACGCTGCGCCGGACTGCCCCTCATCGATCAGCCCCACCAGCTCTAAGCCGCAGCCCGCCCGCTCATTTAACACCTGCACAATTTCCGCACTCATCGGTCATCACAATAGACCGTATGACTGTCAGCGCTAATTGGCGTTCATTCGAGCTATTCCGGCGATCGACCGGCCAGGAGGCGCCTGACAGAATTGGGGACCTCGAACCGCGCGCCGTCGGTTCGTCGATCGGTGATGGCACGATGAAGTGTGACGGGATCTATCCCGCCGGGGCCGATCGCAGACAGAGTCGCTTCAAGTCGCTGGTGCTGCTGTCGCAGGATCATCGTCACCAGTTGAGTTTCGAGCGGCACGATCGGTATCTGAAGGCCTTTCCAGCTAACGACGGTGCGCACGGCCCAGACGGCACCGCCGAATGTTTCACCTAACAGGTTGGCGGTTCCCGGACGATTGATGTGCGCCAGTTCGACCTTGGTACCACGAAGCATCCACCGACCGAATGTCCATCCCGAGTTGGCATGATCAATGAAGGCACGTACGGGCTCGGCCACGCTGCTATACCAATTATCGGGATCTCTGGTAGGAGACCTATCCGGGCGGCTCGGCAGACGCTGCGCCGCAGCATAGACATCGGCCGGTGTCCGCAGTGCGATGTCAAGATCTCCAGGCTCAATCGGTACGCCGTGGAGCGCCGTCGCGGCACTTCCGACCAGCATCCACTCAATTTGATCGCCGTTTAATCTCACGGCGACTACCTCAAGAGCTTCCACCCATCGGCCAGTCACACCTGCAACCCTGCCAAAACAATCGATCCGGCGCATGCGCTCACATCAGCCGATGGAGCCATGGACTGTACAAGGCCAACGCAGTTCAGCCAAAGTTCTGGACTATGGCTGCAACTCAAGACGTTGGGAGAGATCTACGACCACAGCCAATATCCACTGGATCGCTGCAACCATGGAGGCGGCTGACCTCCGGCCTCCGTACGGACTCATCGTGTGCGCCGGCAGCCTGCACTGGATGGATCTCGACACCGTGATGCCGCGGTTCGCCAATGCCCTACACCCACAGGGATACCTCGCCATCATCAGCCAGT